>JAJUFY010000178.1 GCA_029263635.1 Ectothiorhodospiraceae bacterium
CAAGGCAGTGATCGAGGTGCGCGGACTGGGCCGGCGGGTCGCCGGGGCGGGGGCCGACGGCGGGGAGCTGGTGATTCTGCAGGATATCGCCTTCAGCGTCATGCCCGGCGAGAGTGTCGCCATCGTCGGCGCCTCCGGCTCCGGCAAGTCGACCCTGCTCGGCTTGCTTGCCGGCCTCGATCTGCCGACCGAGGGCCGGGTGCGGCTGGCCGGCCAGGATCTCACCCGCCTCGACGAGGACGCCCGCGCCCGGCTGCGCGGCGACAGGCTCGGTTTCGTGTTCCAGGCCTTTCACCTGCTGCCGGGGCTGACGGCGCTGGAGAACGTCATGCTCCCGCTGGAACTGGCCGGCGATACCCAGGCAGCCGCCAAGGCGACCACCGCACTGGGCGACGTGGGGCTCGGCGGCCGGCTGCACCACTATCCTACGCAACTGTCCGGCGGCGAGCAGCAGCGGGTGGCCATCGCCCGCGCCTTCGTCACCACCCCGACCTTACTGATGGCCGACGAACCAACCGGCAACCTCGACCACCACACCGGCCACCGCATTGCCGACCTGCTGTTCCGACTCAACAGCGAGCGCGGCACCACGCTGGTCATGGTCACCCATGATCAGGAGCTGGCCGAGCGCTGCAGCCGGATCTACCGGCTGCATGACGGCCGGCTGGAGGCCGCATGAGGCGGTCGCGGCTGGCGCTGCGGCTGCTTGCGCGCGACTGGCGCACCGGCGAAATCCGCCTGCTGGCGGCCGCGGTGGTGGTGGCGGTGGCAGCGGTGTGCGCCGTGTCATGGCTGGCCGAGCGGGTCGCCGGCGCCAGCGGCGCCCGGGCAGCGGAGCTGCTGGCCGCGGACCGCGCCGTGCAGACCATCGAACCGGTTCCGCAAGCGTGGCTGGACCAGGCCCAGACGCTGGGGTTGACCACAGCGCGCACCGCCGAATTCCCAAGTGTCGTGCTGGCCGGCGACCGCCCGTTGCTGGTGGCGGTGAAGGCGGTCGAGGCGCCATACCCGCTGCGCGGCGCATTGCAGCTGCAAACGGCCGTCGGCGCCGTACCGGAAAACGTGCGGGCCGTGCCGGAATCCGGCAGCCTCTGGGCCGAGGCACGCCTGCTCGGACCGCTGGCGCTGGAAGTCGGCGGCACGCTGTCGCTCGGCGAGAAGCACTTTACGCTCACCCGGCTGCTGGCACTGGAGCCGGACCGTGGCGGCGGCTTCTTCACCGGCCTGGCACCGCGGGTGCTGATCAACTACGCCGATCTGGCCGCCACCGGTCTGATCCAGCCGGGCAGCCGGGTGCGCTACCAGTTGCTGCTGGCCGGCCCGGAGCCGGCCCTGGAGCAGTTCCGGCAATGGCTGCCGGAGGACGCGCCGGGGCTGCGCTGGCGCACGCCGGCCGATTCGGACCTGGGCATCCGCGAGGTGCTGGAGCGCGCCGAGCGCTTCCTCGGCCTGGCGGCGCTGCTGACGGTGGTGATCGCCGGTGTGGCCATGCTGCTCACCGTGCGTCGCTACGCCGAGCGGCAGGTCGACCGGGTAGCCATCATGCGCTGCCTGGGCGCTACCGCCGGCGACGTCACCGCGCTGATGACCTGGAAGCTGCTCTGGCTGGGGCTGTTCAGCGGCGGCCTGGGAGTCGTACTGGGCTACGGCCTGCATCTCGCCATGCTCCGGCTGGTCGCCGATCTGCTGCCGCCGCACACCCCACCTGCGGGCTGGTATCCGGCCCTGAGCGGCTGGGCGGTTGCCTTCGCTGCGCTGCTCGGCTTTGCCCTGCCTACCGTGCTGCGGCTGCGGCGGGTACCGCCGCTGCGGGTGCTGCGCCGCGAACTTGGTCGCGGTCTGTTCGGCGGCAGCGCGCTGTATGCGGTGGCGCTGGGCGTGATCTTCCTGCTGATGTGGTGGCAGGCCGATGACCCGCGGCTGGCCGGGCTGGTGTTCGCCTCAGTGCTGGCCGCGCTGGCGCTGCTGGGCGGGCTGGCCTGGGTGCTGGTGCGGGGGCTGGTACGGCTGCGCGGCAGCCGGCGGCTGCTGTGGCTGTCCGGCATCACCCGGCGGCCGGCCACGGCCAGCGTGCAGATCATGGCGATTGGCGTCGGCCTGATGGCGCTGCTGCTGCTCACCCTGGTGCGGCAGGACCTGCTCGCCGCCTGGCAGGGCCGCATCCCGCCGGATGCGCCCAATTATTTCCTGATCAATGTGCAGCCCAATCAAGTGGCGCCCTTGCATGAGCTGCTGGCCGGCGCCGGCGTGGAAGCGCGGCTGTACCCGATGATCCGCGGCCGGCTGGTCGCCATCAACGGCCGCGAGGTCCATCCCGAGCAATACGAAGACCGTGCCCAGCGGCTGGTGGCCCGGGAGTTCAATCTGTCCTACGACGCACGGCCGCCGGCCGACAATCGCATCGTCGCTGGCGACTGGTGGCAGGTGCCGGCAGCAGAGCCGGGGCAGTTCTCGGTGGAAACCGGTATTGCCGAGGAGCTAGGAATCCGGCTCGGCGATACCCTGCACTTTGCCATCGGCGGCGAGGAGGTGAGCGGCGCCGTTACCAATCTGCGGCAGGTGCAGTGGGACAGCTTCAACGTCAATTTCTTCGTGATGGCACCACCGGGCCTGCTCGATACCTACCCAACCACCTACATCACCAGCTTCCACCTGCCGCCCGGCAATGAGCCGCTGCTTGCCGAGCTGGTGCGCACTTTCCCGAGCGTCACGCTGTTTGACATCAACAGCATTCTCGCAACGGTGCGCGACATCATTACCCAGGGGGCTCGGGTGGTGGAGCTGATGGCGACGCTGACCCTGGTGGCCGGCGTGATCGTGCTGCTGGCGGCACTGCAGACCACCGGCGAAGAACGCCGCTTCGAAAGCGCACTGTTGCGCGCACTCGGCGCACGCCGCGCCCACATCAAGCGGCTGGCGCGCGCCGAGTTCTGGCTGATAGGCGCTGCGGCCGGCGGCCTGGCGGGGGCCTGCGCGGCGGTCGCCGGCTTCGTCATGGCGCGGGAGCTGTTTGCGCTAGACTACGCGCTCGACGTGCTGCCGCTGGTGGCGGGGCTGGTCGCCGGGCCGCTGGTGGTATGGCTGGCCGGCGCCTGGGCGACCCGGCGCTTCTACCGCGGCTCGCCGATGCGGCTGCTGCGCGGCGGCGCGAACGACTGAGCGGGCCCTCCGAACACGCGATAGCCCGGCCCGGTCGCCGCGTTGGCGTGGCGCGCCGCATGACCATAGAACATCCGGCGCATGACGGCCTTGCCCGATAGGCCTTGCGGTTGCCCCCTGCCGTCATTGCGATGCAGCCAATCGGATCCTGTTCTTGTACTAATGTATTTCTGAGGACCGGCCATGAGCAGCAAGCAGCAGTATTACTTCGAAGACATGCAGGAAGGCATGGAGGCGAGCTTTTCCAAGACCGTCACCGAGGCCGACCTGGTCCTGTTCGCCGGTGTCACCGGTGATCTCAACCCGGTGCACATCGACGCCGAGTTCGCCGCCAACAGCATGTTCAAGCAGCGCATCGCCCACGGCATGCTCTCCGCCGGCTTCATTTCCACCGTGTTCGGCACCCGCCTGCCCGGCCCGGGCTGCATCTATGTCAGCCAGAACCTGCGGTTCCGCGCGCCGGTGTTCATCGGCGATACCGTCACCGCGCGGGTCAAGGTCACCGGGCTCAAGCCCGAGAAGAACATGGTGCTGTTCGAGACGGCCTGCAGCGTCGGCGGCAAGGACGTCGTCACCGGCGACGCCGTCATCATGGTGCCGCGGCGGGAGCAGGCATGAACGAAGCGCTCGCCGGGGAACGCTGGTTCGGCGAGTTCCGGATCGCGGCCGGCGAGCGCCGCCAGTGGCGGGTCGGGCCGCTGACGCTGACGGTCGAACGCGCTGCCGGGGAGTGGCGTATCCGCCAGGCGTACGGTAGCGATGCGCAGGCCGACGCTGCCACAAGGGGCCTCGATGCCGAAACGCCGGGGGCGATGCGCTATCTCGCCGCCGGCCCCGACCCTCTCCTTTCTCTGCTGCCGCTGCTGCCCGACCGGCCGGTGATAGTCCGGCCGCTGAGCCCGGTGATCGTGCCGGCCGGCGAGGCGGTCCGCCTCTACGTCAGCCTGCCGGTGTGGCTGCAGCTGGCGGTCGGCAGTGCGCACAAGGTGCTGGCGGAGCTGCCCAGCCAGCGGCTGTCGGATACCTGGTTCGGGCCCAATACCCGCGAGGGCGAGCTGTGCTACGCGCTGCGCTCGCGCTGCCGGCTGTCGCCAGACGACGCCTTGCAGCCGCACAGGGTCGTCGTCCCACTGCGGATCCACAATCAGGCAGCCAAACCGCTGGTGCTGGAGCGCATCAAGGTGCCGGTCCCCCAGCTCAGCCTGTACGCCGAGCCAAGCGGGCGCTTGTGGGCCGGCGAGGTGAGCCTGGAACGCAGCGAGGACGGCCAGTTCGCCGCGCTGCACCTTGAACCCGGACCGCCGCCACAGGCTTCCAAGGCCACGCCGCTTGCCGGCCCGCGGGAGCCTGCACCCAAAAAAACCGCGATCCGGGCTTTCAGCGGCCTGTTCCATTAGAGGAGGCGGCAATGCCGGAGTGGTGGTCGTCGATCGAAGCCTTTCTCGCCTCCGGGCGCTGGTGGAGCCTGGTGCGGGCCTTGCTTACCGTACTGGTCGGCCTGCTGCTGGCACGCATGCTGGCATCGGCGACGGTACGATTCTTCAACGGCCGGCTCGACGCCCACCGCAGCATGATCCTGCGGCGCCTGGTGTTCTATCTGGTCCTCGGCCTGGCCGTCGCTACCGCGCTCAATGAACTCGGCTTCAAGCTTGGCGTGCTGCTGGGGGCGGCCGGCATACTCTCGGTGGCGATCGGCTTCGCCTCGCAGACCTCGGCGTCCAACCTGATCAGCGGCCTGTTCCTGGTCGGCGAGCGGCCGTTCGGGATCGGCGATGCCATCCAGGTCGGCGGGACCACAGGCGAAGTGCTGTCGATCGACCTGCTGTCGGTCAAGCTGCGTACCTTCGACAACCTGTTCGTGCGCATTCCCAACGAGACGCTGATCAAGAGCGAGGTGGTCAACCTCTCGCGCTTCCCCATCCGCCGGGTCGATCTGCTGATCGCCATTGCCCGTAAGGAGGACATCGGCCGCGTGCGCGAGCTGCTGTTTGCGGTCGCC
>JAJUFY010000219.1 GCA_029263635.1 Ectothiorhodospiraceae bacterium
CCGTGCCGGTGGACGCCTATCGCGGCGCCGGGCGGCCCGAGGCCAGCTTCCTGCTCGAGACGCTGGCGGACCAGGCGGCGCACGAGACGGGGCGCGACCCCGCCGAGCTGCGGCGCAGGAACTTCATCCCCAAGGACGCCTTCCCCTACAGCACGCCGGTGGGGCTGACCTACGACATCGGCGACTACGAGGCGACGCTGGACCGCGCCGAGGCGCTGGCCGACATCGCCGGCTTCGAGCAGCGGCGCAGGGAAGCCGAGAGCCGCGGCAAGCTGCGCGGCCTGGGGTATTCGACCTATATCGAAGCCTGCGGGCTGGCGCCGTCGCAGATCGCCGGCTCGCTGGGCGCCCGCGCCGGCCTGTACGAGTCCGGCGAGGTCCGCCTGCACCCGACCGGCAAGGTCACGGTGTTCACCGGCTCCCACAGCCACGGCCAGGGTCATGAGACCACCTTCGCCCAGGTGGTATCGGACCGGCTGGGAGTGCCGATCGGGGACGTCGAGATCGTGCACGGCGACACCGACCGCGTGCCCTTCGGCATGGGCACCTACGGCTCGCGCTCGATCGCGGTGGGCGGGGCGGCGCTGATGAAGGCGCTGGACAAGATCATCGCCAAGTCCAAGAAGATCGCCGCCCACATGCTGGAAGCCGCCGAGGCCGACATCGAGTACGACAACGGCGTGTTCCGGGTTGCCGGCACCGATCGCGAACTGCCGCTGGCGCAGGTGGCCTTCTCGGCCTATGTGCCGCACAACTACCCGCTGGACGACGTCGAGCCGGGCCTGGACGAGACCGCCTTCTACGACCCCAGCAATTTCACCTATCCGGCCGGCAGCCACATCTGCGAAGTGGAGGTGGATCCGGATACCGGCCAGGTGCAGATCGTCAATTTCACCGCGGTCGACGATTTCGGCAACGTCATCAATCCGATGATCGTCGAAGGCCAGGTCCACGGCGGGCTGGCGCAGGGCATCGGCCAGGCGCTGCTGGAAGGCTGCGTCTACGATCCGGACAGCGGCCAGCTCGTCACCGGTTCCTTCATGGACTACACCATGCCGCGGGCCGACGACCTGCCGAGCTTCCAGGTCGGCATGCACGGCACCCCCTGCACGCACAACCCGCTCGGGGTGAAAGGCTGCGGGGAGGCCGGCGCCATCGGCGCGCCGCCGGCGGTCATGAACGCCCTGCTGGATGCGCTGGCACCGCTCGGCGTCACCCACCTCGACATGCCGGCCACACCGCAACGGGTCTGGCAGGCGATCCAGCAGGCCAAGCGGGCCCAGGCGGCTTGAGGAGGAAACAGGCATGTACGCTTTCAACTTCCATCGCCCCAGCAGCATCGACGAGGCCGCCCGCCTGCTGCGCAGTACCGAGGACGGCCAGTTCCTGGCCGGCGGCCAGACCCTGCTGCAGACCCTTCGGCAGCGCCTGGCGCAGCCGTCCGACCTGATCGATCTCAGCGCGCTGCCGGAGCTGCAAGGCGTGCGCCGGGAGGGAGACGCCCTCGTTATCGGCGCCATGACCCGGCATGCCGAGGTCGCCCGCTCGGATCAGGTTCGCGAAGCCATCCCGGCCCTGGCGGTGCTGGCCGGCGGCATCGGCGATACCCAGGTCCGCAACATGGGCACCATCGGCGGCTCCATCGCCAACAATGACCCGGCCGCCGACTATCCGGCCGGCGTCCTGGGCCTGGCTGCAACCGTGGTCACCAGCGAGCGGGAAATCGCCGCCGATGACTTCTTCACCGGCATGTTCGAGACCGCCCTGGAACCCGGCGAGCTGATCCGCGAGGTACGGTTCCCCGTGCCGCGGCGGGCCGGCTACGTGAAGTTCGCCCAGCAGGCTTCGCGCTATGCCCTGGTCGGCGTGATGGTGGCCGAGACGGCCGACGGCAGCATACGCGTCGCTGTCACCGGCGCCGGGCCCTGCGTGTTCCGGGTCCCGGAGATGGAGCAGGCCCTGAGCCGGGATTTCCGCCCGGATGCGCTCTCCGGCATCTCGGTGCCGGCCGAGGGCATGAACCAGGACCTGCACGCCAGCGCCGAGTACCGCGCACATCTGGTCGGCGTCATCGCCCGCCGGGCGGTCGCCGCTGCGCTCGGCGGTCATTGAGCCAATGGGCGCGGCGCTCAGGCGCCGCGCCTTCCTGTCATACCCGCTGCGAGGCCACCCATGCCGGCCGCTGCTCCCACTCCCCTGCCGGATTCCATCGACAGCCTGACCACCCTGCTGGAGGCCGGTGACTACGTCGCCGATCGCCGCCTCGCCACAGCCCTGTTCCTGGCCCTGCGCCTGGGGCGGCCGCTGTTCCTGGAGGGCGAGGCCGGGGTTGGCAAGACCGAGATCGCCAAGGTACTGGCTGCCCAGCTCGGCCGCCGGCTGCTGCGGCTGCAGTGCTACGAGGGCCTGGACATCGCCGCCGCGGTCTACGAATGGGACTACCCGCGGCAGATGATCGAGATCCGCCTGGCGGAGGCCACCGGGCGCGCCGACCGCGAGCAGCTCGACCACGACATCTTCTCCGAGCGCTTCCTGATCCGGCGACCGCTGCTGCAGGCGCTGGAGCCGGACCCGGCGGGACCGCCGGTGCTGCTGATCGACGAGCTGGATCGCACCGATGCGCCGTTCGAGGCCTTTCTGCTGGAAGTCCTGGCGGACTTCCAGGTCACCGTGCCGGAGCTCGGCACCCTGCGTGCCGCGCAGCCACCCATCGTCATCATCACCTCCAACCGCACCCGCGAGATCCACGACGCCGTCAAGCGCCGCTGCCTGTACCACTGGGTCGATTACCCGGACCCCGCCCGCGAGCTCGCCATCCTGCGCCGCCGCGTGCCGGCAATCGTCGACCGGCTGGGACAGGCGGTGGTCGCCTTCGTGCAGCGGCTGCGGCAGATGGACCTCTACAAGCTGCCGGGGGTGGCGGAAACCATCGACTGGTCGCAGGCACTGGTCGCCCTGGACAGCCTCAGCCTCGATCCGCAGGTGGTGAGCGATACCCTGGGCGCCCTGCTCAAGTACCAGGAGGACCTGGACCGGCTCGACAGCCGGGCGATCCAGGAGCTGCTCGCCGAAATCAACGCCGAGATCGCCGATGCCCGCTTCGGCTGACAGCCGGCCAGGCCGGCTGCCGGAGAACATCCTGCATTTCGGCCGGTTGCTGCGCGCCGCCGGGCTGCCGGTCGGCACCGGCCGGATCATCGACGCCCTGCGCGCGGTGGACTGCGTGGGCGTGGAACACCGTGCCGATCTGCATGCCGCGCTCGCGGCAGTATTGATCGACCGCCGCGAACACCAGCAGCTGTTCGACCAGGCCTTCCATGTCTTCTGGCGCGACCCCAAGCTGCTGCAGCGGGTGCTCACCCTGCTCCTCGACCGCGCCCCCGGCGGCGCCATCCGTCCAGGGTCGCAGCTCGCCCGCCGGCTTGCCGAAGCCCTCGCCAGCGGCAACCACGCCGACACCGACCAGGGCGAGCGGATCGAAGCGCAGGCAAGCCCGACCTGGTCGGACCAGGAACAGTTCCAGCACCGGGACTTCGACAGCATGAGCGCCGAAGAACTCGCTGCCGCCCGGGCGGCCGTGGCCGGCATGCGACTGGGGGTGGACGAGCTGCCGGTACGCCGCTATCGGTCAGACCCGCACGGCAGCCAGCCGGACCCGCGGGCGACGCTGCGGCGCAGTGCCCGCTGCGGCCGCGACGCGATCGACCTGCTCTACCGCAGCCGGCGGACCCGGCCGCCGACGGTGGTGATTCTGTGCGACATCTCCGGCTCCATGAGCCAGTATGCGCGCATCTTCCTGCAGTTCGCCCACGCCCTCACGGCACAGCGGCCGGACGTGCACACGCTGCTGTTCGGCACCCGCCTCACCGACGTCACCCGCCTGCTGCGGGCTCGCGATCCGGATGTCGCGCTCGCTGCCATCGGCGCCAGGGTCGGCGACTGGGCCGGCGGCACCCGCATCGGCCAGGCGCTGGCCGAGTTCAATCGCCGGCACGCCCGCCGGCTGCTGGCCCAGGGCGCGGTGGTACTGCTGATGAGCGACGGCCTGGATCGCGACGCCGGCGCCGGCATCGAACCCGAGATTCGCCGCCTGCACCGGCTCGCGCGGCGCCTGATCTGGCTCAATCCCTTGCTGCGCTATGACGGCTTCGAGGCCCGCGCTGCCGGGGTGCGCGCCCTGCTGCCGCACGTCGACGAATTCCGTCCGGTACACAACTTGCGCAACCTGGAGCAGCTCGCGACAGTCCTGGCCGGACGGCAGCCGGCGACCGGAGAACGGCATGATCTGCGTCGTGCTGCTCGCCGGCGGTGAGAGCCGCCGCTTCGGCGGCGACAAGCTCGGCGCCCGCCTGCCCGATGGCCGCCAGCTGGCGCTCGCGGCCGCCGAGGCCGTGGCCGCCGCCG
>JAJUFY010000114.1 GCA_029263635.1 Ectothiorhodospiraceae bacterium
CCAGCGCCGGGAAGTGCTTGAGGAACAGCGCGCACAGCAGGGTGGCGATGTGGGCGCCGTCCGGGTCGGCGTCGGCGAGGATGCAGACCTTGCCGTAGCGCAGCCCCGAGAGATCGTCCGAGCCGGGCTCGATGCCCAGCGCCACGGCGATGTCGTGCACCTCCTGCGAGGCCATCACCTGATCCGAGTCCACTTCCCAGGTATTGAGGATCTTGCCGCGCAGCGGCATCACCGCCTGGAACTCGCGGCTTCGCGCCTGCTTGGCGGAGCCGCCGGCGGAATCGCCCTCCACCAGGAACAGCTCGGTCTGGGCCGGGTCCTGCAGGGTGCAGTCGGCCAGCTTGCCGGGCAGAGCCGGGCCGCTGGTGACCTTCTTGCGCGCCACCATCTTGGCGGCACGCATGCGCTTCTGCGCGCTCTGCACCACCAGCTCGACGATCTGCGCCGCGGCGTCGGTGTGCTGGTTGAGCCAGAGGCTGAAGGCATCCTTCACCACGCCGGAAACGAAGCTCGCGCACTCGCGGGACGACAGCCGCTCCTTGGTCTGGCCGGAGAACTGCGGATCCTGCATCTTCACCGACAGCACATAGCAGATGCGCTCCCAGACGTCGTCCGGGGTGATGCGCACGCCTCTGGGCAGCAGGTTGCGGAACTCGCAGAACTCGCGGATGGCCTCGGTGAGCCCGGTCCGCAGGCCGTTGACGTGCGTGCCGCCCTGCGCGGTCGGGATCAGGTTCACATAGCTCTCGGCCAGACCCTCGCCTTCATCGGTAAGCCAGGTGACCGCCCATTCGGCCGTCTCGTTCGCCGCCGCGAAACGGCCCACGAACGGCTCCTGCGGGACGGTCTCGGTGTCCTGCAAGGCGCTCTTGAGGTAGTCCTTGAGACCGTCCTCGTAGTACCAGACGGTCTCTTCCTCGGCCGCCTCGTCGTAGAAGCGCACCCTGAGGCCCGGGCAGAGCACGGCCTTGGCACGCAGCACGTGCTTGAGGCGCGGCACCGAGAACTTGGCGGACTCGAAGTACTTGGCGTCCGGCCAGAAATGGACGCGGGTGCCGGACACACGCTTGCCGACCGTGCCGACCTGCTCCAGGTCGGACACCTTTTCGCCGTCGGCGAAGGCCATCCGCCACTCGGCGCCATCGCGCTTGACCGTCACCTCCAGCCGCTTGGAGAGCGCATTGACCACCGACACGCCGACGCCGTGCAGGCCGCCGGAGAACTGGTAGTTCTTGCTGGAGAACTTGCCGCCCGCGTGCAGCGTGGTGAGGATCACTTCCACGCCCGGCCGGCCTTCCTCGGGATGGATGTCGACCGGCATGCCGCGGCCGTCATCGCTGACCGCCAGCGAGCCGTCCCGGTAGAGGACCACCTCGACCTGTTTGGCGAAACCGGCCAGCGCCTCGTCGACGCTGTTGTCTATGACCTCCTGCGCCAGATGGTTGGGCCGGGACGTGTCGGTGTACATGCCGGGGCGCTTGCGCACCGGATCCAGGCCGGTGAGCACCTCGATGGCAGCGGCGTCGTAACGTATGTTCATCGATCCTCGGGTCGTTTCTTTCGGATGCCGCCCGGACACGAGCCAGAAGCGGACTGTTCTCGTGGGCGAACGTTATACAGGAAGCGGCCGGCCTTCAACGACGGTTTTCCTGCTTTGAGGTCCGCCGCGCTTCCGCAAATTGACCGCTATCGGAGCCGTAGGTTATGGTTTCCGCCCCTCCTCCCAGCAGGGCCGAGCCATGACCGCTGAACGCGAAGCCTTCGACTTCGAACACGCATTGAAGGAGCTCGAGGAGCTGGTCGGCCGCATGGAACAGGGCGACCTCCCGCTGGAAGAATCCCTCAAGGCCTTCGAGCGGGGTGTCGAGCTGACCCGCGCCTGCCAGCAGGCGCTCAAGGAAGCCGAGCAGAAGGTCGAGATCCTCATCAGCAAGGGCGACCAGATCCGTGCCGTCCCGTTCGAAGACCAAGGCCAGTAATTCTGCGCTGACCGACACCCTGGCGCGCTACCGCGACCGCATCGAGCAGGCACTCGAAACCTGGCTGCCGGCAGCGACCATCCACCCTGCCCGCCTGCACGAAGCCATGCGCTATGCGGTGCTCGGCGGCGGCAAGCGCATCCGCCCCATACTGGTCTACGCGACCGGGGCAGCGCTGGGCGTGCCCGAGGCCAGGCTTGATGCGCCGGCCTGCGCGGTCGAGCTGATCCACGCCTATTCCCTGGTGCACGACGACCTGCCGGCCATGGACAACGACGACCTGCGGCGCGGGCGGCCGACCTGCCATAAGGCCTACGACGAGGCGACCGCGATCCTGGTGGGTGACGCGCTGCAGACGCTGGCTTTCCATGTGCTCGCCCACGCGCCCCTGGAAGAGATCGAGCCGGCGGCGCGGCTGCGCATGATTGGGACACTGTCGATGGCCGCAGGTTCCCGCGGCATGGTGGGCGGCCAGGCCACCGACCTGGCAGCGGTCGGCCAGCAGCTGGATGCGGCGCAGCTGGAGGACATGCACATCCACAAGACCGGCGCGCTGATTCGCGCCAGCGTGCTGCTCGGCGCGCTGTCGGCGCCGGGCGTGGACATGCCCCGGTTCGAGGCGCTGGACCGCTACGCCAAGAGCATCGGTCTCGCCTTCCAGTTCAAGGACGACATCCTCGACGTGGAAGGCGACAGCGACGAAACCGGCAAGGCCGTCGGGGCCGACGCCCAGCGGGACAAACCCACCTACCCTGCGCTGCTCGGCATGGATGCAGCTAAGAATCTTGCTGCTGAACTGATCGACACCGCGCTGGAGAGCCTGAGCGACTTCGACGCCCGCGCCGACGTGCTGCGCGGCATCGCCCAATACGTCGTCAATCGCCGCCATTGACGCGATTTCCTTGACCCCTCGCCTGGAATCAATATCCTAGCGGGCTCAGCCCAATCCCCCGCGGCCCTCACCGGAACCCGCGAGGGCGCTGAGGCAGCAGCTCGATGACGCTCCCCCCTTGGGGCAATCCAACGGCCGGTCCCGGCGCGACGAAGGCCGCGTACGTTTTTCCGCCAGCACCGCTGGCGCAGAAGGCCAGCGTGCGTCAGACGGAGGACACGCGAATATGAACCAAGCAATCACCGGCTACGCCGCCATCGAAGACGTGCAGGGCCGCGAAGACAAGCGGCGGATTCCGATCGACAAGGTCGGCATCCGGCACGTCCGCCACCCGATCCGGGTCAAGGACCGCGCCGAGCAGGAACAGCACACCGTGGCAACGTTCAACATGTATGTGAACCTGCCGCACAACTTCAAGGGCACGCACATGTCCCGCTTCGTGCAGATCCTGGAATCGCACGAGCGCGAAATCACCACCGAATCGTTCAAGGAAATCCTGACCGAGATGACCGCCCGCCTGGAAGCGGAAAGCGGTCATATCGAGATGCGCTTTCCCTACTTCGTCAAGAAGACGGCGCCGGTGTCGGGCGTGCAGAGCCTGATGGACTATGACGTCACCTTCATCGGCGAAGTGCACGGCGACGCCCCGCCTGAAATTACCATCAAGGTGGTGGTGCCGGTCACCAGCCTCTGCCCCTGCTCCAAGGAGATCAGCGACTACGGCGCCCACAATCAGCGCTCGCACGTCACCGTCGCGGCCAAGCTGAAGGGCTTCGTCTGGATCGAGGAACTGATCGACCTGGTCGAGGAAGAAGCGTCCTGCGAGCTGTATGCCCTGCTCAAGCGGCCGGACGAGAAATACGTGACCGAGCGCGCCTACGACAACCCCAAGTTCGTCGAGGACATGGTGCGCGACGTGGCCGCCCGCCTGAACCAGAACCCGAACATCGCCGCGTACACGGTGGAGTCCGAGAACTTCGAGTCCATCCACAACCACTCGGCATATGCGCTGATCGAGCACGCCAGGACCTGAGCAGCGCTCCCAGCGCGCCCTTACCGGCCGGCATCTGCGCTGCGGATGCCGGCCAGCTTATTCCCTGCCGGCCCGATCGCGCCGAGCCCCCGCCGGCTACAGCAGATAGCCCAGGACGAGCAGCGCTGACGTCAGCAGCAGAAAGCCGCCTGCCGTGTAGATCCCGTTCCACCGATAGCCGATGGTGCTTGGCGATACCTCGGCCAGCCGCGCCAGCAGGAGCACCGAGGCGGTCATGGGCGAGGAGCTCACCGCCAGCGCCCAGGCCGCCATGAACGCGGCCCCCAGCACCGCCGGCGCCAGCCCCAGCGAAACCGGATCCGGCAACGCGGAAGCCAGCAGGCTGACGGAGATGATCGGGTTGATGCCGACGTGGCTGGCCAGCAGCACGATTGCAAGCATCAGCACCGCGATGAGCGGGCCGGTGAGGTGCAGCGCGCCCAAGGCATCGGCCACCAGCTGCGGCGGCAGCATGGCGCTGAGCAGCACGCCGACGAACCCGGCACCGCCCAGGATGCCGACCTCCGACCGCAGCGACGGGAACAGGTGCACCGCGCGCCGGCCCAGCCGCACGCCGGCATAGCGCATCGCCCGCACCGGCCCGTGGCGGTCGCGCTGGACAGCCAGCCAGACCAGGCCTGCCAGCGGCGCCGTCAGCAGGATCGCCAGCACCAGCGGGATGGTGAGCAGCAGCTCCAGTCCGACGGCCACGCCGACGATGGCGAGCACCAGTGCCACGAACTGAACCAGCGGCCACCAGCGCACCTGCCGGTCCAGCGCCGGCGCCAGTCCGGCAAGATGCCTGGGGGCGGTCCGACGGTCGAACCACCAGCCGAACCAGAGCAGCAGCCCGGCGAGCAGATAGCCCAGCGGCAGCACCTGATACCACTGCAGGCCGGGGATGTTCGACAGCACCACGACCAGCGTGATCGAGAATGGCGACACCAGTGGGGTCAGGCCAAAGCCTCGCAGCAGGGCCTGGGTCATGCGCCGGCGGCGGGTACGCTGGATCTCGGGATTGCCGCCGGCGGCACGCAGGGTATTGCCGCGCATCGTCATCACGCCGAGCAGGTTGAGGGAACCGATGTTGAGGATGATCCCGAACAGCGCCGCGCCGCCGGACAGGGTCAGATAGCGTTTCGCCGGCGGCTGGTTGAGGATCAGGTGACCGCAGCGACGCACCAGCGGCGAGGTGATCGCCGCTTCCCGCAGAAAGGCGAGCGCGGTCATGAAGGTGGCGTAGTAGGCCGCGCGATCGAAGGCCTGCCGCAGCACCGGCAGCGGCTCCGCCACCAGCGCCGGCAGCAGCAGCGCGGCCCCGACCGCGGCCCACAGCAGCGCCTGATTGGTGCGCGGCAGCCGCGGCCATTCGGCCAGCAGGTACAGCACCAGCGCCGCGTGACCGACCAGCACCAGGCTGTCGATCAGACCCAGCGCGTAGAGCAAGGTGGTGACCAGCACCACCGGCAGGGACACGGCCGAGAGCCGTACCCGCGGCGCCACCTCATTCCAACGCAGGACTGCTGCCACGCTCGAACTCTCGCGGCTGAACGCTATTGTTGCTTTCTCGCGCAAGCGGGCGCGACCTGCCGCGCCCGCTTGCGGCTGTCAGTCCTTGCCGACCTGCTCGGCCAGTTCCCGTAGCCGGCTCTTGAGAATCTTGCCGGTCGCGGTAGCCGGCAGGTTCTCCATGAACACGATGTGCGAGGGCCGCTTGTAGGCCGACAGCCGCTCGGCGGCGAAGGCTTTCAACTCGTCCGGGGTGAGGCTCGAGCCGGCGGCCGGCTGCACGAAGGCGATCACCTCCTCGTTGCCCGGCACGGCGCGGCCGACCACGGCCGACAGCGTCACCTCCGGATGGGCGTTCAGCACCGCTTCGACGTCGGGCGGATAGACGTTGAAGCCGGAGCGGATGATGAGCTCCTTGGAGCGGCCGACGATGAAGAGGTTGCCGTCCTCGTCGAAGCGGGCCATATCGCCGGTGTTCAGCCAGCCGTCGTCCGTCAGCACCTCGGCGGTAGCGTCCGGGTTGCGGAAATAGCCCTTCATCAGGTTCGGCCCGCGCACCCACAGCTCGCCGATCTCGCCGGCCGGCACCTCGCGCCGCTCGCTGTCGAGCAGCCGCGCCGCCAGGCCCGGCAGCAGCTTGCCCACCGTGGTGGTGTCATGGTGCTCGCCGATGCGGGTCTGGCTGATGGTCGGGCTCGCCTCGGTAAGGCCGTAGCCGTTGTGCAGGGTGCAGCCGAACACCTGCTCGACCCTGCCCTTCAGCGCGAGGTCCAGCGGCGCGCCGCCGGCGGACATGTAGCTCAGCGCCTTGGGCCGGAAAGGCGTACCGCGCCGGGCGAGGAATTCGAGCGTGCGGGCGAACATCGCCGGTACGCCCTGCAGCACCGCAATGGGCTCCTGTTCCAGCGCCTCCACCAGCGCGGCGGCGTCGAAGCGGGGCACCACGTGCAGGCAGGCGCCGTTCGCCAGCGAGCCGATGCAGACCGAGGCCAGGCCGAACACATGGGACGTCGGCAGCACGCCATAGACATGCACGCCCGGCTTCAGGCTGCGCATGCCGCCGGACACCAGGCCGATATACAGCAGCCCGCGATGGGTAAGCATGACGCCCTTGGGCAGGCCGGTGGTGCCGGAGGTGTAGATCATGGCCGCGACCTGGTCGGGCCCGCTCTCCACCGCCGTCGGCGTCGATGCCTCGTCAAGGGCGCCGACCGCGAGCCGGCCAAGCGCCAGCACGTCCTGCTCCACGGCGCCGTGGCGGCGGGCATGCGCTGCCGCCTCCGGCGAGACCGCGACGGTATAGAGAATCCGCCGCGGCTGGCAGTTGTCGCGGATGGTGTCGATTTCGTTCGGAGCCAGGCGGGCGTTGATGATGGCCACCCAGACGTCCAGCTGGCTGGCCGCCAGCAGCAGCGCCACCAGTGCGCGGCCGTTCTCGCTGACCACCATCAGCCGATCACCGGGCCGCAGCCCCTGCGCCGCCAGCCACTCGCGCGTAGCCTCGACCTCACGG
>JAJUFY010000184.1 GCA_029263635.1 Ectothiorhodospiraceae bacterium
GAGCCTGGACCGCGCCGCTCCCACCCTCTCCGGCGGCGAGGCGCAGCGGATCCGGCTGGCCGCCCAGCTCGGCTCCAACCTGCAGGGCGTGTGCTACGTGATGGACGAGCCGACCATCGGCCTGCACCCGCGCGACAACCGCATGCTGCTCGACACCCTGGCCCGGCTGGAAGGCAAGGGCAACACCATCGTCGTGGTCGAGCACGACGAGGACACCATCCGCCGCGCCGAGCACGTCATCGATCTCGGCCCCGGCGCAGGCGTGCGCGGCGGCGAGGTGGTGGCGGCCGGCACGGTCGACGAGCTGCTGGCCAATCCCGACTCGGTCACCGGCCGCTACCTGGCCTCGCCGCTGCCGCATCCGCTGCTGGGCAGCCGCCGGCCACCGGCGAAACCGGCGGAGCGGCTGAAGCTGGTCGGCGCCAGCCTGCACAACCTCAAGAACGTCGATGTGGAATTCGCCCTCGGCCGGCTCAACTGCGTCACCGGCGTCTCCGGCTCCGGCAAGAGCTCGCTGGTGCGCGGCGTGCTGCACCCCAACCTCAAGCAGCTCATCGCCACCAAGGGCAGCGCCAGGCTTACCGACTGCCGCGGGCTCACCGGCTGGGAAGCGGTGGACCGGGTGCTGGAAGTCGACCAGACCCCGATCGGCAAGACCCCGCGCTCCTGCCCGGCCACCTACATCGGCTTCTGGGACGACATCCGCAAGCTGTTCGCCGGCACCGAGGAGGCGCGACTGCGCGGCTACGGCCCCGGCCGCTTCTCCTTCAACGTCGCCGAGGGCCGCTGCCCGGGCTGCGACGGCCAGGGCGTCAAGAAGATCGAGATGAGCTTCCTGGCCGACGTCACCGTCCCCTGCGAGCTCTGCCACGGCAAGCGCTTCTCGCCCGAGACCCTGGCGGTGCGGTACAAGGACCGCTCGATCGGCGAGGTGCTGGAAATGAGCGTCGACGAGGCCGTCGGGTTCTTCAAGCCGATCGCCAAGGTGCACCACGCCCTCAAGCTGCTGCAGGACGTCGGCCTCGGCTATCTCACCCTCGGCCAGCCCAGCCCCACCCTCTCCGGCGGCGAGGCGCAGCGCATCAAGCTGGTCAGCGAGCTGGCCAAGGCGCGGCCGGACTTCAAGGGCCGCAAGCCGCCGCACACGCTGTACGTGCTCGACGAGCCCACCGTCGGCCTGCACATGGCGGACGTGGAGAAGCTGATCCGGGTGCTGCACCAGCTGGTGGAGGTCGGCAACACCGTGGTGCTGATCGAGCACAACCTCGACCTGATGGCCGAGGCCGACCACCTGATCGACCTCGGCCCCGAGGGCGGCGACGGCGGCGGCACGGTGGTCGCCGCCGGCACGCCGGAACAGGTGGCCGCCCAGCAGGGCCATACGGCCACAGTGCTGCGGCAGTTCCTGGCCGAGCGAATGCCAGGCTAAAACCAAGGGCCTGTTGCGGCCGGTGGCATTGCCTCTGTCCATGCCCAAAGGGCGTGGGACGATGAAAATGCTTGCCTCCCTGCTTCATCACCCCGACATGGTCGGCACCAGGAGCACACCCTATCGGAGGTCGCCATGGCCGCTGGACAAGCAGCCCGACATATCGCCGACTGGCCCGAGGAGTCGCGGGAAGCAGCACAACTGGTACTCGACGCCTACGGCGAGCCAGACGAGGCCAGCGAGTCCCAGCTGATCTGGCACGATGTCGGCCCCTGGAAGCGCATGGTCGCGACGAGGACGTTCTACCGCCATGACTTCCCGGTACCTCACATCGATGCCGTCGAGTCGGTCATCGATTACCGGGTGCCGGTCGACAAGGTTTCGGAGCTGGCGGCCTTCGACGGCAGCGTCGTGGTCGAGCGGACCGCCGGCGAAGTGTCCGCCCGCTGCCATGACGAACAGGCCAATTTCCTGGCGCTGAATCTCATGCACGACATCGTCACGGGCAAGAAAACGGTTACAGAGGCGCGCGATTACTACGCCAAGGAGTTCGCCGATTACCGGCGTCAATTGCCGACCCCCTACATGGAGCGGCTCCACTTCACACCCGCTGCCGGCGGCACGGCGGACCCTGACAGCCGGGTACTGTCGGACGAAGACCTCGCAGCCGCCCGCCGGGAAGGCGAACGCCGGCATTAGAATCTGCAAGTATCTGCTCCGCTTAAAGCGAGCCCCGGCGACTGATCAGGTTCGGAGCGCGGCTGGAGAAGAATCGCCGGTTTCTGCTCGCGGCCGTTCCGACATTACACCCCCCGCCACTCCTTCAGTCTCGCCTCTAACGCCCGGAACAGTTGCGGATGGTGCACGACCCAGCCGCCGAGGTAGCCGAAGCTGCTGCCGATGACGATGTCGAACAGCCGTACCAGCATCAGGTGGCTGGGATTGGCGCTGGCAAGAGCGGCTTCGGCGAAGATGACGGTGAGCGGGGTAATGAAGATCACCGCCAGGCCGTAGTTGCGGGTAACCAGGATCTCGATCAGGAAGCTCAGCAGCGTCACCACCAGCGCCAGCTCCCACGGGCCCAGCGGCAGCGAGAAGATCGCCCACGCCACCCCCACGCCGATGGCCGTCCCGACGATCCGGTGCACCTTGCGGTGCCAGACGGCGCGGAAGGTGGCGCCCTGCATGATGGCGGCGCAGGACACCGGCACCCAGTACGGGTTGTCCAGCCCGATGAGCAGGGCGAACAGATAGCTGCCGCCGACGAACACGGCGATCAGGCCCGACTCCAGCACGATCGCCGCGATGTGCCAGTCCGGCGGGCGAGCCGCTGTTTCGGCTTGCGGCTTGACGAACACGCTGTAGCCGAGCGCCAGCAGGCAGGCTCCCATGCAGCCGAGCAGCACGATGCCGACCCGCTCAGGCGCCAGCGCGAGGTCGAACGGCAACGTCCTGCTCAGGCAGGCCACCAGGATGAAGAAGAAGCTCCCCGGCGGCGGCAAGGCGAAGAAGCGGGTGATCACCGTGACGATGAAGGCCGTCATGCCCAGCGTGGCCGCCGACAGGTAAGGATTGAAGCTGGTCAGCACCCCGAATGCGAAGCTGGCCGCGAACCCGAACGAGCAGACCGCCAGGGTCACCATCCGGTGCGGAATCGCGGTCGACGGCATGTACAGGATCACCAGGCCGCCCATGCTGCCCAGCGCGCCCGCCGAGAACTGGCCGACCGCCGCACCGACCATGGTGGGAATACCCACGGCCAGCGCCGCCATCACCAGAAAACCCCATGGCCGCTTTTTATCGCTCAGGGAAACCAGCGGCGTGAGGTGAAGCCAGAGTCGTCTCATGCACCGTCCATCAGTCAGTCTGCGGAACGCGGCAGCCGCGCCGTCCCGCCACAACGCCGAACCGGCGCCCTTTTTCTTGCCCAGGCCGAGCCTCACCTTCGACTGCGGCCATGTTCCCACACCCCGCCCAGGGATACCCATGCGCGGGGTGTCCGGCAGAGAGAGGAAACCTGCATGCTGAAGTCAGCCGGCTATGCCGCCGTCAATGCCGAGGAGCCGCTGCGTCTGTGGGAATTCGAGCGGCGCGAGCCCGGACCTCACGACGTCCAGATCGAGATCGAGTACTGCGGTGTCTGCCACTCCGACCTGCACGCTGCCCGCAACGAATGGGGCAACACGGTCTATCCGGTCGTCCCTGGCCATGAAATCGTCGGCCGCGTGACGCGGACCGGTGCCCACGTCACCCGCTTCCAGGTCGGTGACCGGGTCGGGGTCGGCTGCATGGTCGATTCCTGCCAGCGCTGCGCCAGCTGCGCCCAGGGGCTGGAACAGTATTGCGAGAACGGCTTCGTCGGCACCTACAACGGCGAGGAAATGCACACCGGCGGCCTCACCTACGGCGGCTACTCCAGCAACATCGTGGTCACCGAGAAGTTCGTGCTGCGCATCCCGGACAATCTCGATCCGGCGGCCGCCGCGCCGTTGCTCTGCGCCGGCATCACCACCTACTCGCCATTGCGGCGCTGGAAGGTAGGCAGAGGGCAGAAAGTGGGTGTCGTCGGCCTGGGTGGCCTTGGCCACATGGCGATCAAGCTCGCCCACGCCATGGGCGCCCACGTGGTGCAGTTTACCACTTCCCCCGGCAAACGGGACGACGCCATGCGGCTGGGAGCGGACGAGGTAGTGATTTCCAAGGATCAGGAGCAGATGGCGAAACACGCCAACAGCTTCGACTTCATCCTCAACACGGTGGCCGCGCCCCACAACCTCGATGCCTTCCTGACGCTGCTCAAGCGCGACGGCACCATGACCCTGGTCGGCGCGCCCGCCGAACCGCACCCCTCGCCGGCGGTGTTCAATCTGATCATGCGGCGGCGCAGCCTGGCGGGCTCCCTCATCGGCGGCATTGCCGAAACCCAGGAAATGCTCGATTTCTGCGGCGCGCACGGCATCACCGCCGACATCGAGATGATCCCGATTCAGCGGATCAACGAAGCCTTCGACCACATGCTCCGCAGCGACGTCAAGTACCGCTTCGTCATCGACATGGCAACGCTCAAGGAGGAACGCCGGGCGGACTAATGCCGCCCGCGGTTCGCTACCAATACGCCTCGCTCAGTGGCGGGTAGCCTGCTCCGCCTCCCGATCCAGCCTGGCCCGCAGGTCCGGGTCCAGGCGCAGCTGGCGGGCGAGATCGTCCAGGTAGGCGCGCTCCCTGTCGTTCTCGGTGTCGATCACCATGCGGGAGGCCAGGTACATCTCGGCGGCGACCACGTCCGAATCGGCGGCGGCCGCCACCTCCGCCGCATCCAGGGGCCTAGCGATCTGCCTGCGCAGCCAGTTCTGGGCCTCGGGATCATCGCCGAGCTTGTCGAGCTCGGCATCGATGGCGGCATGCTCCTGCTCGTCGATGTGGCCGTCCGCCTTGGCGGCCGCGACGACCGCCGTCAACACCGCCCGGCTTTGGGCCTCGGCTTCGTCGCCGGAAACCCGATCGAGCGTCCGCGCCTCCCCGGCCTCGCCC
>JAJUFY010000349.1 GCA_029263635.1 Ectothiorhodospiraceae bacterium
CCGGGCTCGCCAGCATCGGCGCCCTCACCCTCAGTCCCGACCGCCTGCCGGGCGCGCGCACGGTAGCAGCCGCCCGCGACCGGATCCGCCGCGGCCAGGTGCGCTGCGTTTTTCGTGAGCCGCAATTCGAGCCGAGCATTGCCGAGGCCATCGTGCGCGGCACCGGCGCCAGGGTCGGCACGCTCGATCCGATTGGCGCCGATCTGCCGCCAGGGCCGGAGGCCTATGGCCAGCTACTGCGCAACCTGGCGAATTCGCTCCATGCCTGCCTGGCCCCCGGCAGAGACTGAATTGCCGTGCCGCGGCTAGCCTGCCGCCGTTTCGCAACGGGCACAGCGCCCCTTCAGCTCGACCGTACAGACATCGAGCTGAAACCCCAGCATCTCTGCCTTGCGGCGCAACACCGCGGCGATATCCGGATCGCTCAGCTCGGCGGCGTCGCCGCAGCTGTCGCAGATCAGGAACTGCCCCTGGTGCGCCTGCTCCGGCTCGCTGCAGCCGATGTAGGCATTGAGCGATTCGATGCGATGGATGAAACCCTGCTCGACCAGGAATTCCAGCGCCCGGTACACGGTCGGGGGCGCGGCGGCCGCATGCTCCCGGCGCAGGCGATCCAGCAGGTCGTAGGCCTTCACCGGGGTATGGCTGCTCCAGATCAGTTCCAGCACCCGCCGGCGCAGCGGCGTCAGGCGCAGCCCGCGCTCGGCGCACGCCGCCACGACCTGCGCCAGGGCCTCGCTGCGGCAGGCGTCGTGATCGTGGCGCTGGTCCGGAAACGGCCGCAGGACGTCGTTTCGACCATCATGGGTCATGGCTCACCTCCTCGGCAGGCACTGGCCGGCCTGTTCGGCGCAGCAGTCCGACAGGCGTTGACATCGATGCCGTGCAGGCTATAGATGTAATAATATAACATTTGCAACGGCCGGACAGGCTGCACGCACACCCAACAAGAATGCCGCTCGCAGCTCGACGCCAACGCACACCGCCGATCCTGATGCTGCTGCTCGCCGTCTTCCTGGCGATGCAGACGCTCGCTGCCGCGCATGCAGCGACCCACGGGCTGGCGGCCGAGCCGGACCAGTGCAGCACCTGCCTGCGGGCCGGCCAGTACAAATCGGCGGTCGCCAGTACTGCCGCCGCCATCCCGGCGGCCCCGCTCGTCGGCAACCCGATCCAGCCAGGCCCGGAAGCGGATCAAGACAACCGCCCCCTGGCCCGCCAGGCCCGCGCCCCGCCCTCTCCAGCGATCCCCTGACGCAATGCCCGCGATAAGGCGGGCCTGGTTCGGATCAACTGGAGATTGCCAATGCACCGGTTTCTTTTACCGGTGGCGCTGCTCGCAGGCATCGGCGCGCCCGACGCCGCTGCGCAGCCCGCCGCCGACAACAGCTTCAACCCGGCCGTCAGCCTGACCCTGATGGGCCAGCACGCCAGCTACAGCGACCTCGACGGCCTGGAACTGCCCGGCTTCCAGCTCGGCGGCGAAGCCGGCCTGCCGGAGGAAGGTTTCAGCCTCGACCATAGCGAGCTGACGCTGTCCGCCAATATCGATCCTTACTACTTCGGCCAGCTGACGGCCGCCCTTGCCTCCCACGACGGCGAGACCGAGCTGGAACTGGAAGAGGCCTTTATCGAGACCACCGCACTGCCCCATGGGCTTGGGCTGACCTTCGGCCGGTTTTTCTCCGGCGTCGGCTACCTCAACAGCCACCACCGTCACGCCTGGGACTTCGTCGACGCACCGCTGCCGGTACAGGCCTTTCTCGGCGGCGGCTATTACGACGATGGCGTGCGCCTCACTTGGCTGGCACCCACACCGCTATTCCTCGAATTCGGCGTCGAGGCCTTCCGCGGCGGGCGCTTTCCGGCCGCTGCCGATCACGGCGGTGACGCCGGCAGCTACAGCGCCTTCGTGCATTTGGGCGGCGATGTCGGCACCAGCCACAGCTGGCAGGTCGGCCTGTCGCGGCTGTGGGCCGATGCCCACGAGCGCGGGGGCGGCCATGGCCATCACCATGGCCACACTCACGACGACGCCCCGACCTTTTCCGGCGACAGTGACCTGACCATCGTCGACGCGGTCTGGAAATGGGCGCCGGGCGGCAACGCCCGCAGCCGCAGCCTGGTGCTGCAGGCCGAGTACTTCCAGCGCGACGAGGACGGGCTGGTCGTGGTTCCAGAGCATAGTGATACCGCCTACGACGGCACCCAGCGCGGCCTGTACGCCCAGGCCGTCTACCGCTTCTCGCCGCGCTGGCGGGCCGGCGTCCGCTACGA
This sequence comes from Ectothiorhodospiraceae bacterium, assembly GCA_029263635.1. GTDB lineage: Bacteria > Pseudomonadota > Gammaproteobacteria > Nitrococcales > AK92 > JAAYIK01. Next base: position 2,278 of record JAJUFY010000349.1, read on the forward strand.
CCGGCTCAGGAGCGACAACCGCGCCGTCGACCCGGCAACGCTGGCTGACGCCGGGCTGGCAGATGCCGATGGCGACGCCCAGCGCTACAGCGCCATGGTCGATTTCGCCACCAGCGAGTTCGCTCGCATCCGGCTGCAGGTCACTCGCAGCGATATCGCCGGCGAGACCGGCAGCGCGCTGTTCCTGCAGTACGTGATGTCCCTGGGCGCGCACGGCGCGCACC
>JAJUFY010000297.1 GCA_029263635.1 Ectothiorhodospiraceae bacterium
ACGCCGAACAGGACAGCAACGTGCTGGAAGTCTACGTCAACCGCCTGCGGCAGAAGCTCGGCCGCCGGATCATCGAGACCCGCCGTGGGCAGGGCTATGTCTTCACCGGCCGCACCCAGCCTTGAGCGGCGCTTGAATCTCGGCGTCGGCCTGGGACTGGCCGTGCTGCTGCTGGCAGGCAGCGCGCTGATCTACACCGCCATGCGCACGCTGGCGGAGACCTATGCCGCCGACCGGCTGCGGCACGACCTGGATACCCTGATCGCTGCCGCCACCATGGTCGACGGCCGGCTGGCGCTGCTCCCCGACCACCTCACCCTGATCTACCAGCAGCCCTATTCGGGGCACTACTACCGGGTCAGCCAGGACACTGCCACGCTGCGTTCCCGCTCGCTGTGGGATGTGGATTTCGCCGTTCCTGCCCTCGCCGCCGGGCAAGCCTGGCAGGGGCGCGTTCCCGGCCCGGCCGGGCAGCAGCTGCTGGTGCTGGCGCAGGCGGTCAGTACCGGCGAAGGCCTGCGGATCGTGGCGGTCGCCGAGGACGTCTCCTTATTGGAGCGCAGCCTCAATCGCCTGGTCCTGGCCATCGTCGGCTTCATGCTGGCCAGCCTGGCGGTACTGCTGTGGCTGCAGCTACGGCTGATCCGCCGTGGCCTGCGGCCGCTGCTGCAGCTTCAGGATCAGCTTCGGGAGATGGAGCGCGGCGCCCGGCAGGGCCTGGAGACCGGCGGCGTCCCCCGCGAAGTCCTGCCGCTGGTGCAGCGCCTGAACCAGCTGTTCGCGCTGCTGACGGCGCAGCTGGAGCGCTCGCGCAAGGCGGCCGGCAATCTTGCGCACGCGCTCAAGACCCCGCTGGCGGTGCTGACCCAGACCGCCGACGACCTGGCAGACACGGCAGCCGGCCGGCAGCTGCGCGACCAGCTCGATGCCATGCGCACCGCTGTCGACCGGGAACTGCGCCGGGCGCGGCTTGCCGGCGGCGGCCTGCCGCGCCGCTTCGATCTGCACGAGGCGGTGGAGGCGCTGCTCCACACCCTGACCCGGATCTACCGCGACAAGCTGCTCTTGGTCGAAGACGACTGCGCGCCGGGCGCGTGGTTTGCCGGTAACCGGGAGGATTTTCTGGAACTCATGGGGGTGCTGCTCGACAACGCCTTCAAATGGGCGCGCAGCCGGGTGCGGATCAGGGTGCATGGCGGCGAGCGGCAGCTCCTCATCACCATCGAGGACGACGGCCCTGGCATCGCCCCCGAACTGCGCAGCCGGCTGCTCACCCGCGGCGAGCGCCTGGATGAAGCCCAGCCCGGCGCCGGGCTGGGGCTGGCCATCGCGCAGGACATCGTCGAGCAGTACCAGGGCCGGTTCGAGCTCGGCACGTCAGCCCTGGGCGGGCTGGCGGTGTCCCTGCAGCTGCCGGGCGGCACCGGCTAACTCAGCGCTTGCCGCGCTGCCACGGCTCGCCGCTGCGGGCGTCGAGATTGACCTTGTGGCGCCTGCCGTCGGCCGTCACCAGCTCGATTTCCCACAGCCCGCCGTGGTCGTCCTCCAGCTCCGCTTCGATCACCTGCGCGCCCGGATACTGCTGCCTCGCCTTGGCCACGGCCTGCTCGATGTCGATGGCCGTGGCCAGATCGAACCGGGCGGCCACCGCCAGGCCGCTGCCGAGGCCACCGATGATGGCAAGAGTGGCGACGATGGAAGTCATGCGCTGTTTCATGGCTGTCTCTCCTGGTTGACTGGAGAGCCAAGCCTAATGCCGCGAGCTGAAACCAGGCTGAATGCGCGGCCTGCAAAAGCACGGCCCTTGACCTCCGGGCGCCGGACCCATAGCAGCTGGTCGACCGACAGCAGTGGGGTGATGACGGCATGGAAGAACCGACCGGCATCTTTCGCGACAGCCAGGCGCTGGAAGCAGAGCGCCTGCGCTTTCTGGAAACGACCCGCGGAGCCGCAGCTGCCCGCGCCTTCGCACGCCAGACCTGCAGTGGCTATCGCCGCGCCGTGCTTGCCCGCGCCGCTCCTGCGGCAGACCCGGTCTTCCGCCTGCGTCTGCTGGCCTCGTACTGCTACTTCAAGCGCTATCTGGCCGCCACCGGTCGGGAGCAATCGGCGGGCGGCGAATGAACGAGGCAGCCGGCGGCGGGCGCTAGCCTTGCTCAGTGCCTGCCGGATCGGTTGCGGTGACGAGCGGCAGCTCGATGGTGAAGGTACTGCCCTGGCCGAGCGTGCTTTCCACCCACGCCCTGCCGCCGTGCGCTTCGGCGATCTGGCGGGTGACGAACAGCCCCAGCCCGAGACCGCCGTAGTGCTGGCTGGAGACGCCGCGCTCGAAGCGGGCGAAGATCTGATCCAGGTTTTCCGGCGCAATCCCGGGGCCGGTATCCGTCACCGACAATCGCACCCGCTCGCCGTCACGCTCGACACGAACGTCGATGCGGGAATTGGGAGCGTACTTGCAGGCGTTCGAGATCAGGTTCATCAGCGCCTGCTCCACCCGCAACTGATCCCACCGCCCTTCGAGGGTTTCCGGCGCATGGACATGGACGTCGCAGGATGCCTGCCGGATCAGCTCCGCCAGCCGCTCGATCGCCCCGCGAACCGCCGCCGCCAGATCGAAGGCGCTGGGCTTGAGTTCGATACGGCCGGTACTGATGCGCGACACATCCAGCAGCGTGTCGACCAGCTGGGACAGCCGCTCGGCGCTCTCCAGCGCCCGCCCGATGGCGCCGCCGGTCCGCTCCGGATTCCAGGCCGCGGGGTTGCGTTCCATCAGCAGCTTGATGCCCTGCAACTGGAGGTTCAAAGCGGTGAGCGGCGTCCGCAACTCATGGGAGGCGATCGACAGAAACTCGTCACGCACCTTGATGGCCTCGCGCGCCGCCTCGTAAGCCCGCGCAAGCTGCTCTGCCTCCAGCTGCTCGGTCAGATCCCGCACCACCTTGGTATAGCCGTACAGCTTGCCAGCGCTGTCGTACAGGGCGGTGATGGTGACATCGGCCCAGAAACGCTCACCGCCCTTGCGCATGCGCCAGCCGACATCATGCGCCACCCCCTCGACCGCGGCCTGTTTTAGGAGCCT
>JAJUFY010000398.1 GCA_029263635.1 Ectothiorhodospiraceae bacterium
CGGAGATTAACGAGCACCTCATCGTCGAGCTTTACTCCAAGTAAGGCTTAGCCGCCCTCGGGGCCGGAGCGATATTTCATGCAGGGTTTCAAGGACTATCTCAAGCCGCGGATCGTTGACGTACAGCCGATCAACGAGCGGCATGCGAAAATCACGCTGGAGCCGCTCGAGCGGGGCTTCGGTCATACGCTGGGCAACGCGCTGCGTCGTCTGCTGCTGTCGTCGATGCCGGGTTATGCCGTCGTCGAGGCAGAGATTGAGGGCGTGCTGCATGAGTACACGGCGATCGAAGGCGTGCAGGAAGATGTGGTCGATATCCTGCTGAACCTCAAGGAGCTTGCCGTGCGCCTGCACGCCAAGGACGAGGCGACGCTGACGCTGTCGAGGCAGGGTCCCGGCCCGGTCACGGCCGCTGACATCCAGGGCGGGCATGACGTCGAGATCAAGAATCCGGAGCTGGTCATCGCCAACCTGACCAAGGCCGGCCAGCTCAACATGACGCTGAAGGTGGTCAAGGGTCGCGGTTACCAGCCGGCGACCTCTCGGTTCTCGGAAGAGGAGCGTCCGATCGGCCGCCTGCAGCTGGACGCCAGCTTCAGCCCGGTGCGCCGGGTCGCCTACACGGTCGAAAGCGCCCGCGTCGAGCAGCGCACCGACCTCGACCGGCTGGTGATGGATATCGAGACCAACGGCGTCATTGAGCCGGAAGAGGCAATCCGCTTTGCTGCCGGCCTGCTGCGCGATCAGCTGGCCGTGTTCGTCGACCTGCAGGGTGGCGAGTACGAGGCGGAGCCCGAGCGTCGTGAGCCGGAGATCGACCCGATTCTGTTGCGTCCGATCGATGACCTCGAGCTCACCGTCCGCTCGGCGAACTGCCTGAAGGCCGAGAGCATCCATTATGTCGGCGATCTGGTGCAGCGGACCGAGGTCGAGCTGTTGAAGACGCCGAACCTGGGCAAGAAGTCGCTGACCGAGATCAAGGAAGTCCTGGCTTCCCATGGCCTTTCCCTCGGCATGCGGCTCGAGAACTGGCCGCCCAACGGCCTGAGCGAGAAAGATCAGGCGGCCGGCTGAACCGGCGGGTCGCGCATAGAGCACTGAAGGATACGAACGATGCGTCACCGTAAGAGTGGGCGGCAGCTGAACCGCAACAGCAGTCACCGCCAGGCAATGTTTCGCAACATGAGCGCCTCGCTGGTCGAACACGAGGCGATCAAGACCACGCTGCCCAAGGCCAAGGAGCTGCGCCGGGTGGTCGAACCGCTGATCACCCTGGCCAAGAAGGACACCGTCGCCAACCGGCGGCTGGCGTTCAGCCGGCTGCGTAACAAGGAGGCGGTGCGCAAGCTGTTCGAGGAGCTGGGTCCGCGTTACAACGGGCGCCCGGGCGGCTACACGCGTATCCTCAAGTTCGGCCATCGCGCCGGGGACAATGCCCCGATGGCCTTTGTCGAGCTGGTGGATCGGCCCCTCGGCGATGAAACCGTTGCCGAGCAGCCGGAAACCGCTGCCGCTGAAGAGTAGTCGAATCGAAAAGCCGGGTTCTTACCCGGCTTTTTCTTTTTGGGGAGGTGAAATTGTGGAAGCGGTGGCCGCCGCCCGGGTTGCCGCATACCGGGACTGCCGCAGCCGGCGCTGTGCCTCCCCCTGGCTGCAGTGCCTGGATAAGCGCGTGGCAGCCTGGGCCGGACGACCGGTGAATTACCCGGCCCACAGCCGCTCTCACGACCACAGTCTGGTAAAATGCCGGCCGTTTCGCCGCCCGGCCGTTGCAGCAGCATGCTTGCGGGGGCGAGGAACTCAACACCATAGATCCAAGCGAGGAGAACGTCGATGAAAGCGCCTGTACGCGTTGCGGTCACCGGTGCCGCGGGTCAGATCGGATACAGCCTTCTGTTCCGGATCGCCGCCGGCGACATGCTGGGCAAGGACCAGCCGGTCATCCTGCAGCTGCTGGAGATCACCCCGGCGCTGGAAGCCCTGAAGGGCGTGGTGATGGAGC
>JAJUFY010000376.1 GCA_029263635.1 Ectothiorhodospiraceae bacterium
GCGGGTCGGGAACACCTTGGTGATGCAGGCCGTCTTCAGGCCTTCCAGCGCCATGCCGAAGGTGGCGCGCAGGCCGGCACCACCGGCACCGACCACGACCACGTCATAGGTGTGGTCGATAATCTTGTAACTATTGCTCATTGCTTGCTATCCCCCGAACGCGACCTTGAGGACCGCGAAGCTGCCGGCCACTGCCAGGAGATAAGCGGCGAACCTGGTCGCGTAGATGCTGCCGACCTTCAGCCATTCGGTGTGAATGTAGTCTTCGTAGATGACCTGCATGCCCAGCTGCGCGTGATGGAACATCGCGCCCAGCAACAGGATCATCAGGACGGCGTTGACCGGGTGGCCGATCCAGGCCTTTACGGCCTCGTAGTCGGCACCGGCGTGCATGATCAGCCCGATCACGAACCAGATGACCAGCGGCACCAGCGCAGCGGCGCTGACGCGCTCGGCCAGCCAGTGGCCGACCCCATCCTTCGCGGAACCCAGGCCGCGGGCCCGGGCAAGTGGCGTACGCAGATTCATGCCGCCCCCCTCAGTGCATATGCGGCGATCCAGACCAGTACGGTCAGGACGATGGAACCAAAAACGACCACCTTCGCCCAAAACTCGGCGGTCGGCACGACGAACCCTTTACCGGCATCCCAGACCAGGTGGCGGATGCCACCGAGCAGGTGGTACATCAGCGCCCAGGTAAAGCCGAACAGAATGATTCGGCCGATGATGCTGCCGAACACGCTCTGCGCCGTGGCGTAGGCTTCCGGCCCGCTGGCCAGGGCGATCAGCCAATAGATCAGCAGCAGGCTGCCGACCGTGATGGCGCCGCCCGAGAACCGGAACAGGATCGAAGGAACCCACGTCCACTGTGGCTTGTAGATCTGCAGATGAGGAGAAAGCGGCCGATTGTCGCTTTGCATTATAGACGCGCTCCGCACTGGCACCCGTTTAAGAACGGGGCGATAAGCTAAACCCTAGAAGCCGTTGACGCAAGCCACAGCAGCCAGGTCGGGCGGCCTCAGGTACCGGACGGCAGCAGGAATCGTTCCCGGCAGCCGGTTTTTCCAACTAAAAATCGATGCAACGGCCGTTTTTTTCCCAATCGCCGTAACGGGTCGGTTCCAGGCCGCCGCGACCGCCGATCTCCTTGGGCAGGTTGGGCTGCTGCTCGGGAGGCAGCGCCTCCGTACCCTGCTCGGCTGGCACCTCTGGCTCGGCTGTCTTACGCTGTTCGTCCATTGCTCCTACCTCAGCTCGGTCAGGCCGAGCATTATCGCACATCGCGCACCGATTGATCGGAGCTTACACATGTCTCTTGTCTGGCAACACCTACTGACGGATACCTCCGCCCGCTGGCAGGACGGCACCCTGCTCGGCTTCGCCGAGCCTGCCGCCGAAATCGCCCACAGTACCGGCGACTTCGCCTGCCCGCTGCCCGGCATCGGCATCATCGAAGCCACAGGCGCCGAGGCCGGCGCCTTCCTGCAAGGCCAGCTCAGCAACGACATCCTGGCGCTGGACGCCGGCGCAAGCCAGCTGGCCGCCTACTGCAACCCGAAAGGGCGGATGCTGGCGCTGTTCCGGGTGATCCGCCGCCAGGACGGCTATCTGCTGTTGCTGCCGCGGGCGTTGCTGGCGAACGTGCTCAAGCGCCTGCGCATGTACGTGCTGCGCGCCAAGGTCACGCTCGCCGATGTCAGCGACCGTTGGGCCGCGCTTGGCGTCAGCGGCGAACAGGCGGCAGCGCTGCTCGCCGCACAGGGACTGGAACTGCCGGACGCGCCGGACGCCGGTCGCTGGCAGGATGACGCCGGCATCTGGCGGCTGCGCGGCGAGCGGCCGCGGGCGCTGGTGCTGGCGCCGGCCGAACGGATGGCGCAGCTCTGGACGGCCCTGGCGAGCCTGCCGCGGGTCGGGGAGCCGGTCTGGCGGCTGCTCGATATCCGCGCCGGCGTACCCGAGATCCTGCCCGGCGCGCAGGAGAGCATCATCCCGCAGATGGCCAACCTGGACCTGATCGACGGCATCAGCTTCACCAAGGGCTGCTACCCGGGCCAGGAGATCGTCGCCCGCATGCACTACCTCGGCAATCTCAAGCGCCGCATGTACCGCCTGCTGATTGATGGCGACGCGCCGGCACCGGGCGCGGAAGTGCGCGACGCCAATGGCGCGCTGGCCGGCGAAGTGGTGATGGCCGCGCCGGGCCCGGACGGCCGGAGCGA
>JAJUFY010000406.1 GCA_029263635.1 Ectothiorhodospiraceae bacterium
CGGCCGGAAAAGCGCCGACCGCCCTACGAGATGCATCGTCTTGGCAACGGGCGCGGGTCCGTAGGGTGGTCAACGCGAACGCGTTGGCCACCGGGTGGCGCCTCGGTTCAGGCCAGGCGGTGGGGAGGCCGACGCGGTATTACCGCGTGGCAATCCAGATCAGCAGCCCCGCCTGGAACACCGCGAACGCCACCAGGCAGGTGACGGTGAAGCGCAGGCCGCTGTCCTCGCGCTTGAGCCAGGTGATGCGTTCCTCCTGCTTGCGGATCACCGCCTCCTGGTCGCGCAGCTGGTTGTCGGCCTGCTCCAGCATGGCGGCGCAGTCCAGCTCGTCGAGGGGCTGCACCTTCTCCTCGTTCCACTCCGGCGACAGCGCACCCACCCGGGCGGCGCTGTACACGGCGCGTAGCTGTCCCTCGTCCGGGTAGGTCAGCTCGAAGCCCTGTTCGCGCAGCGCATGGTCGCGGCGCAGGCGGGCGTCCTCGCTGAGCAGATTGCGGAACGGCAGGTCGCCGGACTGCACCGAGTAGTGCGACCAGCGCTGCTGGGCCCAGGCGATGGCCTGGGCCAGCAGGAAGCGTCCCAGGCCGCGGTTCGGCGGGTCGATCTGCATCGGCTCGAAGCGCACTTCCTTCTGCTGGTGGTCCACCCACAGGTCCAGGCGGTTCATGTCCTTCTTGAGCGACTGGCCGGGCAGCTCGACGCTCAGGCGCAGCAGGCTTTCCTTCTGGCTGTGCCGCTCGATGCGCGAGAATTGCGCAAAACGCAGTGGCCGCACACCCGTGGCGCGGTCGAAGGGTTGCGGATACAGACGCAGCAGCTGATCGGGCTCGGGCGCCAGCCGTTCCCAGGGATGCTCCGGGGAGGCTTCCGGCTCGGCCGTCGCCGCGGCCTGCTGCTCGGGTTGTTCGGTATTGAGTGTTTCGCTCATCTGGAGGCCCACAGACTGTCTGCCCGCTGTATCGGCCGCAATTCGCCGATCTGCAGTGGATTTTGTCCAAAGGACGACGAAGATCGCACTCCGCATCCGGAGGCGCCGCGGGCCGGCTCTCGGGTATACTGCCAGCCCTTTACACCAGGCTGATCGCGGAGCTTCAGGATGTCCGGCAATACCTTCGGCAAACTCTTCACCGTTACCACCGCCGGCGAGAGCCATGGTCCGGCCCTGGTGGCCATTGTCGACGGCTGCCCGCCGGGGCTGGAGCTGTCGCCGGAAGACCTGCAGCGCGATCTGGACCGCTGCAAGCCGGGCACCAGCCGGCACACCACCCAGCGCCAGGAAGCGGACGAGGTGGAGATTCTCTCCGGCGTGTTCGAGGGCAGGACCACCGGCTGCCCGATCGGCCTGCTGATCCGCAACACCGACCAGAAGTCCAAGGACTACTCGGCGATCAAGGATCTGTTCCGCCCGGCCCACGCCGACTACACCTATCACCACAAGTACGGCATCCGCGACTACCGCGGCGGCGGCCGCAGCTCGGCGCGCGAGACCGCCATGCGCGTGGCGGCCGGGGCCATCGCCAAGAAGGTGCTGGCCCAGATGGGCGTTACCGTGCGCGGCTACATGAGCCAGCTCGGCCCCATCGAGATTCCCTTCAAGGGCTGGGAGCACGTGGAGCAGAACGCCTTCTTCTGCCCCGATCCGGACAAGGTGCCGGAGCTGGAGGCCTACATGGACCAGCTGCGCCGCGACCAGGATTCGGTGGGCGCGAAGATCACCGTGGTCGCCGACGGCGTGCCGCCGGGCTGGGGCGAGCCGATCTTCGACCGCCTGGACGCCGAGCTGGCCCATGCGCTGATGAGAATCAACGCGGTCAAGGCGGTCGAGATCGGCGCCGGGTTCGAGGCCGCCGCCCTCTCGGGCGAGGAGAACGCCGACGAGATGCGCGCGGACCGCCCGCTGCCCAAATTCCTCTCCAACAAGGCGGGGGGCATCCTGGGGGGTATC
>JAJUFY010000081.1 GCA_029263635.1 Ectothiorhodospiraceae bacterium
AGGTCGAACAGGGACAGCCAGTAGGCGCGTTCCACCGGCAGGTCGAGCAGGTCGGCGAACACCTTGATCTGCTCGAAGTCGTCGTTGCGCCAGGTCGGGTAGCCGACCTCGGTGATCCAGATCCTGGCCTTGCAGCCGTAGTCGTCCAGCACCTCCTGCACGCGCCGGATCTGGGTCTGCCAGGGTTCGTGGGTGATGTCGTGGCTGCCGGGGAAGCCGTGGATGCCGACCACGTCGATGAAGTCCAGCACCTTGAGCCGACCCATGGTATGCAGCCAGTTCGGCTCGATCGGGCTCATGCCGCCCAGCACGGTCTGCTTGCCGCGCTGGCGCGCCCAGTGGGCAGCGTTGATGACCATGGTGGCGAATTTTTCCCACGACCAGTCGAGCGAGGTATCCCACTCGCGGATGTTGTTGGGCTCGTTCCAGAGCTCGACGTACTTGAAGTACTGGCCGTAGCGGGTGATGGCGACGTCGATGAAATCGGCGAAGGCCTTGAGATCCCGGGGCGGCGAGGCGGTGTAAGGCTGTTCGCCCAGGCTCGGCGGCGTGTAGACGAAGCAGGGCAACAGCTCGGCGGCCTCGGCCAGTGTCGGCAGCAGCCAGTCGAACCAGGCCGGCCCATCCTCGCGCTGGAAATCGGCCCAGGAGAAACCGAAGCGCAGCTGCCCGACGCCCAGCGCCTTCATGTCGGCAACGGCCTGCCCGACGGCGGCCCTGTCGTTGATCCAGAACCATTCCAGCAGGCCGATCTCCGGGCCGCCGGCCTGTGGCTGCTTGCCGCTCTCGGTCGTCATCTGCCTGTGCTCTCCCCGTGGCCGAGGCGGGCTAGATCGCCAGCCCGCGTGCCACCAGTTCGTCGCGAGCCCTGGACACCCGGTCCTCGGCCTGCGCCTGGGGCAGCCACTCGGCCAGCTCGGCCAGCCCCGCTTCCAGTTCCACCTGCGGCGCAAAGCCGAGCACCGCCTGCGCCTTGCCGATGTCGGCATAGCAATGACGGATGTCGCCGACCCGGTACTTGCCGGTGATCTCCGGCGTCATGCCGTTGCAGCCCAGCACCCGCTGCAGGCGCTCGGCGATGCCCTCGATGGTGTAGGCGTTGCCGCTGCCGATGTTGAACACCTCGCCGCGAGCAGCCTCGCTTTCGTAGGCCAGCCGGGACGCGCGGGCGATGTCGTAGACGCTGACGAAATCCCGTTGCTGGCGGCCGTCCTCGAAGATCAGCGGCGGATTGCCGTTCAGCAGGCGGGAGGCGAAGATCGCCAGCACGCCGGTGTAGGGGTTGGATAGCGCCTGACGCGGACCGTAGACATTGAAGAGGCGCAGCGCCGTGACCGGAATGTCGTAGGCCTCGCCGACCATGAGGCACAGGCGCTCCTGGTCGTATTTCGACAGCGCGTAGACCGAGGCAAGATCCGGCGTCTTGGTTTCCGGCGTCGGCAGCGGGGCGAGCGGTCGGCCGTGCGCATCCCGCGGCTCCCACTCGCCGCGCTTGAGCTGCTCGCGGCTGCGGCGGACGGCGCCGTGAATGGCGCCGTCGTCGCTGCGGTACAGCCCCTCGCCGTAGATGCTCATGCTGGAAGCCACCACCAGCTTCTCCACCGGCCGCTCGATCAGGGCTTCCAGCAGCACGGCGGTGCCGAGGTTATTGACCGCTGTGTAGTCGGCGATCTGGTACATGCTCTGGCCGACGCCGACGGCGGCGGCATAGTGAAAGACTCCGTCGACTCCGGCGAGCGCCTTCCTGACTGCTTCAGGGTCGCGGATGTCGCCTTCGACCAGCTCCACCTCCGCGTCGAGATAGTCCGGGCGCCGTTGCCGCTCCCCGTGCACCTGCGGCGCGAGGCTGTCCAGCGCGCGCACGCGGTAGCCGCAGCGCAGCAGCTCATCGGCCAGATGTGAGCCGATGAAGCCGGCGCCGCCGGTGATCAGTATTGTTCTGGACATGCAACGCTCCCTCTTCGACGGCTTGCCCGTACCGTCTGCCGCGTCCGTTCAAAACGACTGGCCGCGCGGCCGAACGGTGAGGTGGTTGAGCACCATGTTGGAGGGTCGGCTAACGGCGTAGACAACGAGCTCGGCGATCTGCTCCGGGCGAACGGCACCGAGCTCTTCGACGCTTTGGTTTCCCGACAACATGTGGGCGAAAAACGGCGTATCAACCGCGCCCGGGGCAATCGTCGTCACCCGCACCGCCGGCAGTACCTCCAGCCGCAGCGTTTCCGCGAGCATTTCCAGCGCCGCCTTGCTGGCGGCATAGGGGCCGCCCCAGGGGTAGGCGGTGCGCGCCGCGACCGAGCTGACGATCACCACGTCGCCGCCCTCCGCCAGCATGTCGGGCACGAAGGCGCGGATCAGTCGCAGCGCTCCGAGCACATTGACCTCCAGCACCCGTGCCCATTTGGCCGGGTCGCCTTCGGCCAGGCGCTCGTGCACGCCGAGTCCGGCGCAACTCACCAGGATGTCAGGCGCACCCAGCCGTTCCTGCACCGCCCGATAGAGGGCGTCGACGTCCTCGCCCCGACTTAGGTCGGCGGCCAGGCAGGACGGCGAGGCGCCGGCGCGGTCGGTGCCGGCCACCTCGGCGCCGGCCGCGCGGAGGGCATTGACGGTGGCTCGGCCGATGCCCGATGCCGCTCCTGTCACCAGTGCCCGGCGGGCGGCGAGCAGGCTCACCGGATCGGCCTCGAAGCGAGAGAGGCACTGCGTTCGGAATGCCTCTGGGCCGCTCGCCGGTGATCCGCTAAAGCGGTCTTCGCGTCCTGGCCAGGTTCCGGCATGACGGCTTCATCAGCTTCTGCTGTCGCTTGAACACGATTCCCAGAGCCTTATGTAGAAGTCCTGTTTGCGTGCTTCAAGGTGCAGACGGCGCGCCCGGCGCTGCTGTGCGTGTGCCATTGCAAGGCACGAACGATCGTTTCCAGGGAAGGAGCCGTTTGCCGATGAAGGTTCGTAAGACGCGTTATCTCGGCCGCACGTGCCGGCGCACAGTGCTGCTGACCGGCGCTGCCGGCTTTGTCGGCAGCCACTTGACGGACCGACTGCTGCAGGATGGCTACCGCGTGATCGGCGTGGACAATCTGCTCACCGGCCGGCGCGAGAACCTGGCACATCTTGAAGGCAATCCGGATTTCCGCCTCCTCGAGCAGGACGCCAGCGAGCCGGTAACGGTCGAGGAACCGCTGGACTGGGTGCTGCACTTCGCCAGCCCCGCTTCGCCGCCGAAATACCTGCGCTGGCCGCTGGAGACGCTGCAGGTCAACGCGGCCGGCACCTACCACCTGCTGGAGCTGGCGCGCCGCCATGGGGCGGGTTTCTTCCTGGCCAGCACAAGCGAGGTCTACGGCGACCCGCTGGCGCACCCGCAGGCCGAGGGCTACTGGGGCAACGTCAATCCGATCGGACCGCGCAGCGTCTACGACGAGGCCAAGCGCTATGCCGAGGCGCTGACCATGGCTTACCGCCGCCGCCACGCCCTGTCGGTGCGCATCATCCGCATCTTCAACACCTACGGTCCGCGCATGGATCCGGACGATGGGCGGGTGGTCACCAACTTCGTGCACCAGGCGCTCAGCGGCAAGCCGCTCACCGTCTATGGCGAGGGCCGTCAGACCCGCAGCCTGCAGTACATCGACGACCTCATCGAAGGCATCTGCCGCTACCTGCGGGTCGACGATCCGGGGCCGCTGAATCTGGGGAATCCGCAGGAGTGCACGGTGCTGGAACTTGCCAAGCTGATCCTTGCCCTTACCGGCAGCCGCTCGGCCATCGTCCACGCGCCGCTGCCGGAGAACGACCCGCAGCGGCGCCGGCCCGACATCGGCCGCGCCCGGACGCTGCTTGGCTGGCAGCCGGCCGTGGGCGTCCGTCAAGGGCTGGCGCTGACCATCGAGGACGCTCTTGTCCGTCAGCGCGAGACGCTGGTGCCGGTCCGCAAGGCAGCGCAGGGATAGAGCGGGGAAGCAGAGCAGCGTGTGCGCCCTGTCACGGCCGTGCCTTTATCCTGCCGCCGTCTGCAGCGGCTGTGGGTCCGGCGCCGTGGCGGAGGCGTAGATGGCGTCCAGTACCGCCGCCACGTCGACGACACGGGCGATTTCCGGGTCGAAGCGGCTGTTGTCGCCGAGCCGGGTCGCCCAGGTCACTGCAGCGCGGCCACCCCAGGCATCCGGTGGCGCAGCCAGCTGTTCGCGGGCAGTGCCGCGATAGCGGAAGGCTTCGAAGTCGTAGAACGAGCCGTTGACATTGCGCAGCTCGGCGCCGCCGCTGCTGCCGAAGAACTGCGCGCCGATCACGGCGTCGCGGCCGGCCGACGCATGCCAGGAACAGGCGAGGTCGATCACGGTACCGCCGGCAAGCTCGATGCGGGCGACGGCATAGTCCTCGACCGCCTCCGTCGTGTTTCTCAGCGGCGCGCCCTTGCTGAAGCAGCGGCCGTGGACGTCGATCACCTCCGGAAAGTCCAGGATCCAGAGCGCCAGGTCGACCAGGTGGATGCCGAGATCGATCAGGCAGCCGCCGCCGGCCAGGCGACGCTGGTAGAACCAGGGCTTGTCCGGCCCGTAGGCGTTGTGGAACACCAGGTTGACCGCAAAGATCCGGCCAAGCTCGCCGTGCCGGACAAGTTCGCGCAGACGGCGCAGGCCCTCGACGTGGCGGTACGCGAAATCGACGCCGAGCAGGCGGTCGTTGCGGCGCGCCGCCTCCACCACCTGCCGGGTCTCATTGGCGTCGCGACCCAGCGGTTTCTGACAGAACACCGGCAGGCCGCGCTCCAGCGCCGTCACCGCCTGCTCGGCATGCAGCGCGCTGGGCGTGGCGATCACCACGCCGTCCAGATCCAGGCTCAGCAGCTCGTCCAGGCTGCCCAGGCAGTGGGCGCCGGGGGCAAGAGCGGCCGCCGCCCGCGCCAGCTCCGCCGAGCTGTCGGCCACCGCGGTGACGTCGGCGACGCCGCTCGCAAGGATGCACTCGAGCCGGTGCCGGCCGATCCAGCCGACCCCCAGGAAGCCCAGCCGCGGCTTGTGTCCGGCCTTATCCATGGCTGCCGTTCCGCGGCATCAGCACCACGGCCTTGGTGAAGCCTTCCGGCCGGGTAGCGCAGGCGTGCAGCGCCTCGTTCAGCTCGCTGAGCGCAAAGCGATGCGTCAGCAGCGGCGACGGATCCAGCCGGCCTGCCGCTACCGCCTCGACCGCTTCCCGCAGCCCCCGCATGCAGGCCGCGGGGTCGCGCTCGTGGGCATTTACCACGTCGAAACCGCGCCAGTTCCACAATTGCATGTCGACCTGCCGGGGGCCGTCCTGGTGGTAACCGGCGATGACCATGCGGCCGCCGAAGCCGGTGAGTTCGGCGGCCAGATCCAGCGGCCACTGCTTGCCGGTGCATTCGATCACGCGTGGGCAGAAGGCGCCGCCGGTGAGCTGCTCGACCTGGGCGATGATCCGCGCATGGTCGTCCATGCGGACCAGATCGGCCGCGCCCATGAGCTTGGCGAGCGACAGTGCCGAGGTGGAGCGGGCGATGGCGATCACGCGCGCCCCGGCGCGGGTGGCGAGCTGGGTCAGCGCGCCGCCGAGGAAGCCGATGCCGACGATGGCCACCGTCTGGCCCGGCTCGATCTGCGCGCGGCGGAAGATGTTCATGGCGCAGCCCAATGCCTCGCCCGGGAAGGGACGCTCCTTGAGCGACGCCGGCAGCCGCACCACGGCCTCGGCATCGGCGATGTCGTACTCGGCGTAGGCCCTGAAGCTGAGCGCAGCAACCCTGTCGCCGGTCTCGAGGCCCTCGACCCCCTCGCCGAGCGCGTCGATTACGCCCCAGCCTTCGTGGCCAAGCTCGCCGGGGCCGAGCGGATACGAAAACCACTCTCGCCCTTCGAAGGCCGGGATGTTCGAGGCGCACACCCCGGTCCCCTGCAGGCGGATGCGGACCTGGCCCGGTCCGGGCTCCGGGCGTTCCACTTCCTGCAGCTCGAAGCGGCCGGGCTCGACCAGGACAGCGGCGCGCATGTACGCCGGCGCAGATCCTGGCTCGGCCGCCGTCACGGGCGTGCTGGCATAGGAAGGGCTTGCCGTGCTTTCCATAGCTGGTTTTCCTTGTCCCGTCGGATGGAATGAAGACAGCCGGCACTCGCCGCACCCGTCGGTGGCGCGCTGCTCGCGGCGCAGGCGTGGCCGGCCGCTTGTTATGGGCTGTGCAGATCAGATGTAGCCCCGGCCTGGGCGATTCAAGCTGCGCGCTAGTACGGTGGCAGGCTCCTTGACCGCCGTCGGTTGCTTGAAGAAGGGCCTGCCAGCCCCGATCACGGACGTACCGCGGGCGGTTCGACGCCCTATATGCGCAACACTAACGACAACGCGGCTGGGAATGTCGGCATGTCCTATGTAGGCCAGGAGCCTTTCATCCGACTGGCGGGCGGTCCGGTGCCCGAACAGCTCGGACAGCCGCGCGTCCTGCTCGGAACCCCCGTGGCCGGTGCCGGGAGCACCCCCGACGGGGTATGGGCCCGCTGGGACTGGGACGGCACCACGCTGACGGTGCAGAACGACCGGCTCGGCTGCTTTCCGCTGTACTACGCGGCCTATGCAGACCGCATCGCCGTTGCCCCATCGATACCCAGGCTGCTGGAGCTCGGCGCGCCCGGCACGCTGGACGATGAAGGGCTGAGCGTCTTCCTGCGCCTGGGGTTCTTCATCGGCGAGCACACGCCCTTCAAGGCCATCAAGGCGTTGCCGCCGGGCGCGACGCTGCGCTGGCGCGCCGGCCGTCTCGATCTCGCCTGCGCTTTGCCGCGGCCGACACCGCTCGATCTCGACAGGCCGCGCGCCATCCAGATCTACGGCGAGCTGTTCCGGCAGTCCATCCATCGCCGGCAGCCGGAAGGACGCTATGCCGTGCCGCTCAGCGGCGGCCGCGATTCCCGCCATATCGCGCTGGAGCTGCGCCGCCAGGGATTCCGGCCGCGCTGCGTCACTGCCGAATACTTCGATCCACACTTCGACCAGGACCGGCGCATCGCCATCCAGCTTGCCCAGGAGCTCGGCCTGCCGCTGACGGTGGTGCCGCAGGACCGCGTGCTGCTGGCGGCGGAATTCGAGAAGAACGAACGCACCGACTACTGCGCCGATGAGCATGCCTGGTATCTGGCGCTGGCCGATCATCTCGGCCGGCATTTCGACACGGTGTACGACGGCATCGGCGGCGACATCCTGTCCGCCGGCCTGTTCCTCGACCCGCAGGGACTCGCGCTGATGCGCGCCGGCAGGCTCGAGGAGATGGCGGGCCATGTGGCCTGCTATTCCGAGCCCCTGCTGATGCTGCTGCTGTCGCCGGCCCTGCGGGAGCGTTTCCCGCGCCGTCTGGCGCTGGCGAGCATCGCCCGCGAGCTGGCCCGCTATGCCGACTGGCCCAATCCGGTCGGCGCGTTCTACTTCTTCAACCGCACCCGGCGGGAAATCGCGCTGTCTCCGTTCCGGCTGCTGGATCGGCGCCTGCGGGTTCACGCGCCTTATCTGGATCACGAGCTGTTCGACTTTCTCGCCGGCCTGCCGGCAGAGCAGCTGCTCGACAAGCAGTTCCACACCCAGACCATCGCCGCTGCCTATCCGGACTATGCGGCGGTTCCGTACAGCCGCAATGTGGCGGCCCGCCCGAACTGGCGGCTCGCTGCCGCCCAGGTCACCCGGCTGCTGCCCCTGCTGCTGCAGCGCCAGGCCGGGGAAGTGGTCAACCGCCGCGCCCTGACCTTGCGGGCGATCAAGTGCCTGCTCGATCCCGGTTACGGCCACGAGTTCCTGCGCAGTCATGTGCTGCGCACGGTCTACCTCATGCAGCTGACCGCGGCCGCCGGGCGGACATTGAGCGCCTAGGCCGGTTGCAGCCGGATTGCCTCTCGCGCAGGATGAGCTCCAACAGCCGCATTCGAGTGATCCCATGCCGCCCTTCATCCGCTCGACCGTTCGTTCGTTGACCGCGTCGCTGCTGCTCGCCGTTGCCTTCGCGGCTACCGCCGGCACGCCGCCTGCTGCAGCGGTCGTTACCGCGCATCCGCTGGCAACGGCTGCCGGCCGCGAGATCCTGGAGGCCGGTGGCAATGCCTTCGATGCTGCGGTCGCGGTGAGTGCCGCCCTGGGAGTGGTGGAGCCGTACGGTTCCGGCATCGGTGGCGGCGGTTTCTGGCTGCTGCACCGGGCCGCCGACGGCAGCAATGTCATGATCGACGGCCGCGAACGGGCACCGCTTGCGGCAACCGCCGACATGTACCTCGACGCCGACGGCAAGCCGCGGCGGCAGGCCTCGCTGGACGGCGCCCTGGCGGCGGCCGTACCCGGCGCGCCGGCGGCC
>JAJUFY010000041.1 GCA_029263635.1 Ectothiorhodospiraceae bacterium
AAGAACTCGGTCGGGATGCCCAGGGCGCGGTAGATGATGCCCGAGTAGAAGTCGACGTTCGGGTAGAGCTTGCGCTCGATGAAGTATTCGTCCTGCAGGGCGATTTCTTCCAGCCGCATGGCCAGTTCGAGCTGCGGATCGTTGCTCATGCCGAGCTCGGGGAGCACCTCATGGCAGGTCTTGCGGATGATGGTCGCCCGCGGGTCGTAGTTCTTGTAGACGCGGTGACCGAAGCCCATCAGCCGGAACGGGTCGTTCTTGTCCTTGGCCTTGGCGATGTACTTGGGCACGTTATCGACGGTGCCGATTTCCTCCAGCATGTTCAGCACCGCCTCGTTGGCGCCACCGTGGGCAGGGCCCCAGAGGGCGGCGCAGCCGGCGGCAATGGCCGCGAACGGGTTGGTGCCGGTCGAGCCGGCCAGGCGCACGGTCGAGGTGGAGGCGTTCTGCTCGTGGTCGGCGTGCAGGATCAGCAGCTGATCCAGCGCCTTCTCGGCGACCGGGTTGATCTCGTAGCGCTCGGACGGCCGCGAGAACAGCATGTTGAGGAAGTTGCCGACGTAGCTCAGCTCGTTCTTCGGGTAGACGAACGGCTCGCCGCACATGTGCTTGAAGGCGGCTGCGGCGATGGTCGGCATCTTGGCGATGATGCGGTGCGCGCACAGGTCGCGGCTGGCCGGATCGTTGATGTCGAGACCGTCGTGGTAGAAGGCGGAGAGGGAGCCGACCACGGCGGTCAGCATTGCCATGGGGTGAGCGTTGTAGTGAAAGCCGTTGAAGAAATTCTTCACGCTTTCGTTGACCATCGTGTGTTTGGTGATGGAGTCGTTGAAGCTCTCCAGCTGCTCCGCGGTCGGCAGCTCGCCGTACAGCAGCAGGTAACAGACTTCGATGAAGCTGCTCTGTTCGGCTAGCTGCTCGATGGGATAGCCGCGGTAGAGCAGTACACCCTGGTCGCCGTCGATGAAGGTGATGTCGCTGCGGCAGCTGGCGGTGGAGGTGAAACCAGGGTCGTAGGTGAAGTAATTGAATTCTTTGTAGAGGTCCTTGATGTCGATCGTGTCTGGGCCGTGGGTGCCGCTGCGGATTGGAAACTCGGCGCTTTTACCGCTCGTATTGTCGGTAATCGTGACAGTTTTTTTCGACATGGAACACTCTCCTAACACTTCGCTCGTGGCCGCTCCTGCTCACGCTGTTGCAGGCTGTGGGTAAGGGGCGGCGGTTGTGCGCGTACTTGGCGTTACATCGATGCCGATACGGCGGTACAGTCGCCGGTCCGGAGCCGATGGCACTGCGCCGGCATGGTAAAGCCGGGGTGCGGCGGCTGGGTTAAGCCCGGCAAAGGCGGGCCGATAGTAGCAATAAACCGATGGACCGGAAAGCGGTCCTGCAGATACAAAGAAGGCGCCGCTGGGGCGCCTTCTACAAGCTATGCTATCGCAACCTACTTGGCCTTATTGGTAATTCCGCCAAACCGCTTGCGGAACTGGTCGACCCGGCCACTGGTGTTCACCACCCGCTGCTTGCCGGTGAAGAACGGATGGCTCTTGCTGGACACGTCGATCTTGTAGAGCGGATATTCCTTGCCGTCGGTCCAGGTGATGGTCTCCTTGGTCCGGATGGTCGACCGGGTCAGGAAGGCGAAGTCGGACGCGAGGTCCTGGAAGACCACTTCACGGTATTCGGGATGAATGTCTTTCTTCATGGCTTGCACCTTGGCGAGGGCGAACGGGTCGCCGGCCGGCGAACCGAAAGGCGGCAATCATAGTCTTCCTGTCCGGTGCTGGCAAGATGCTTCAATGCCTTACTGGCGGGCGAAACGGCAGTACCCGCGCCCGTCGCGCGGACGGTGGCGACCGATGGGGGCGGTAGAGGCGCTCCAGCGCCTCCAGCAGGCCGCCATCGCCGAGCACGGAGTCCCACATCATGCGGGAGATCTGGATGCAGGCCGACAGCGGATTGGAGGCGCGCTCGCGGGTGCGGTCGATCCGCCACTGCAGGCGGCGCAGCCGCTCCCGGCGCTCATGCGGGACTTGCCGGAGGAAGTCTTCGATCAGCTCGGCGCGCAGCCGCTCGAATGCAGCAGGATCGCGCTTGGCAAGATCCGCCCATGCCTCGAAGTCGATCTGCTGGACTGCATGTCTGTCCATGGCGCCCCTGCGGCATGCGCCGGTGCTGCAGCAGAGCGCCGGCCGTGTCGGGAGCGGTGAATCGGCAGCCGCAACTGCCGTATAGTGCCGCTCCTCTTTATTCCTTATTCATTACGGCATGCCGGTGAGATTACAAGGCCGGCGAGGCAGAGAGCATGGCAGTGAAGGACCCGAAAGTAGGCTTCGTCAGCCTCGGTTGCCCCAAGGCGCTGGTGGATTCCGAGCGCATCCTGACCCAGCTGCGCAGCGAGGGCTACCAGCTGGTACCCACCTACGACGACGCCGATCTGGTGGTGGTGAATACCTGTGGTTTCATCGATGCGGCCGTCGAGGAATCGCTGGAGGCGATCGGCGAGGCGCTGGCGGAAAACGGCAAGGTTGTGGTTACCGGTTGCCTGGGCGCCAAGGCCGACGTGATCCGGGAGCGGCACCCGAACGTGCTCGCCGTGACCGGACCGCATGCCTATGAGGAGGTGCTCACCGCCGTGCACGCGCACCTGCCGCCGCGGCACGATCCCTTCACCAGCCTGGTGCCGCCGCAGGGCATCCGGCTGACGCCGCGACACTATGCGTATCTGAAGATTTCCGAAGGCTGCAACCACCGCTGCACCTTTTGCATCATTCCGTCGCTGCGCGGGGATCTGGTGAGCCGGCCGGTGGGCGAGGTGCTGGATGAAGCCGAGCGGCTGGTGCGGGCTGGCGTCAAGGAACTGCTGGTCGTCTCGCAGGACACCAGCGCCTATGGCGTCGATCTACGCTACCGGACCGGTTTCTGGCAGGGGCGGCCGGTCAAGACCCGGCTGACAGAGCTGTGCCGGGCGCTGGGCGAACTGGGTGTCTGGGTGCGCCTGCATTATGTCTATCCCTACCCGCATGTCGACGAAGTCGTCCCGCTGATGGCGGAGGGCAAGATCCTGCCTTACCTCGATGTGCCGCTGCAGCATGCCAGCCCACGCGTGCTCAAGGCCATGCGCAGGCCGGCGTCCAGCGAGAAAACCCTGGCCCGCATCCGGGCCTGGCGGGAGATCTGCCCGGAGATCACCATCCGCTCCACGTTTATCGTCGGTTTCCCCGGCGAAACCGAGGCCGAGTTCGAGGAGCTGCTGGCCTTCCTGGAGGAGGCGCAGCTCGACCGGGTCGGCTGCTTCAAGTACTCGCCGGTCGACGGCGCGGAAGCCAATGCCCTGGCGGAGCAGGTGCCGGAAGAGGTCAAGGAGGAGCGGCTGGAGCGCTTTATGACGCTGCAGGCGCGGATCAGCGCCGCCAAGCTGCAGGCCAAGGTCGGCAGCACCCGGCGCATTCTCATCGACGAGGTCGACGACGGCGTGGCTATCGGGCGCAGCACGGCCGATGCGCCGGAGATCGACGGAAAGGTCTATGTCGAGCAGGGTCGTGGCCTGCGGCCGGGCGAATTCGCCGATGTGCGTATCATTGCCGCCGACGCGCACGATCTGCAGGCGGAGCTGTTGATCGACTGAGCACGCGCGCCGGCAATCCACCGGCGCTTTTGGTTTTTCTGGCGCTCCGATAATTTTTAGAATCCGTCACGTTTTTCTCTTTCTTCATTCCCTTTCGGAAATCATCTTCATCGTCTTGATCATGACGAGTGCGAGCTGGTGCGCATTTTGATTGTGTGCCAGTTCAATGTTTGCAGGTGTTCTACTTCACAGAATTACCCTGTTTTGTCGCGATTTGGCGTCAACCCATTGTTTGGTGACGCAATCCTCAGAACGGCAATATCCCGCCCGCTAAATTTCCCCGGCACTTCGAGTGGGACGCCAGTGCGGCCTTCCACTTAATTCGATCAACTCGCGCAATCCAATATGGATTTGCCCGATAGATGGGATAAGAAACATGAGATTTGTGCCGCAAAAATTGCGTTACACCATGATGCTGGTTTCTATGTCGGCTGTGCTGGCGGCCTGTGGCGGCGGCGGTGGTTCGTCCGGCGGTCCCAGCGGCGGCGGGCCGGTTGGCGGTACGCCGGACGAAGGCTACGCGATCCTGTCCTGGGAAGCGCCGGTGACCCGAGAGGACGGCAGCTGCCTGGATGATCTGGCGGCCTACCGTATCAGCTACGGCCTGGCGCCGGGCACTTACGACAAGACCGAGACGGTCAGCGTCGAAGACATGTCGGCAGTGGATACCGGCCGTTCGACCGATTGCGGCAAGATCAAGAGCTACAGCTACGTGGTCGAGGACCTCGGCACGGCTTCCTGGTATTTCGCCGTGCAGGCCGTGGACAGCGCCGGCAACGTCAGCGATTACTCCAACGAGGCCATCAGGACCATCCAGTAAGACCGTGTACTTCACCGGAGCCGCGACGCGGCTCCGGTGAGGCCATGTCCGCAACTGCCATGGCCGGCCATGCCTTGCGATGCGCCTGTGCCGAGCTGCCCCTAGACCGGGGTAAAGCGCGTGATCCGATCCAGGCGGACTTCCAGCGGCTGGCCATGGCTGTCCTCGGCGAGCAGGAACTCCTCGTGCTCACGGGTGCGCAGATCGACCGGCAGTACCTGTTCCAGGCGCGTTCGGCCCTGCCGGGTTTGCCACGCCATGCGGATGCGGACCTGGTGCATGATGGCGATTTCCAGTTCCGCGTACATCTGGCAGGGAATAGGGCGGTAGTCGGTACTCATGGGCTGCCACCGTTTCGCGGCGATTCGCAGACCCGGCCCATATGGCGCCTTTTTCGCGCGTTCTGCAAGGGGCGTCGGCCACGGCAGAGGATGCCTGTCTGCGTTTCAGGCCGGGTCCGGCACGAAGATCTGCAGCAGTTCGTTGAGGTAGCGCTGTCCGTCCGGCGTCGGACGTACCTGCCTGTCGTCGACCCGGAGCCAGCCCTGAGCTTCCGCTTGACCGATCAGTGGTCGGACCTGCGACCATGCCAGCCCGGTATGCGCCTCCCAGGTGTCGATGCCGAATCCTGCCCGCAGTCGCAGGGCGTTCATCATGAATTCGAGGGTCACATCGTCGCGGCTGAGCAGACGGTCGTCCTGGATCGCTGCCGGGCTGCCGGCGAGCTTCTGGTAATCGCGCGGGTGCCGGTGCTTGGCGTAGCGGCGGATGGTGCCGGCGGCAGCGTCGGTCAGCTTGCCGTGGGCGCCGGCGCCGAGCGCCAGGTAGTCACCAAAGGTCCAGTAATTGATGTTGTGGCGCGCTTCCCGGCCCGGACGCGCGTAGGCGGAGATCTCGTAATGCCGGTAGCCGGCGTCGGCCAGCCGGGCCTGGCAGGCCACCTGCATCTCGAAGATCAGGTCGTCGTCGGGCAGTGCCGGAGGGCGCGCATGGAACAGCGTGTTCGGTTCCAGGGTGAGCTGGTAGTGGCTGATGTGGGCGGGAGCGAGCGCGATCGCCTGTTCCAGGTCGGCCAGCGCGCCGGCCAGGTCCTGATCGGGCAGACCGTACATCAGGTCCAGGTTGAAATTGTCGAAGCCGGCGGCGCGGGCGGCCTCGACCGCGCGCAGGGCCTCGGCGCTGCCGTGGATGCGGCCGAGCCGCCGCAGTTTGGCGTCGTCGAAGCTCTGGATGCCGATCGACAGCCGGTTCACGCCGGTGGCGCGAAAGCCGCGGAAGCGTTCCTGTTCGACCGTCCCCGGATTCGCTTCCAGGGTGATCTCGGCGTCGGCTGCCAGATTGAGCGAGTGCCGCACTGCCTCGAGCAGGTCCGCGATGGCCTCGGCGCTGAACAGGCTGGGGGTGCCGCCGCCGATGAAGACGGTGCGCACCGGCCGGTTGCCGGCGCGCTCGGCCTCGGCGGCGAGGTCGCGCAGCAGGGCGTCCAGATAGGCCTGCTCGGGCAGCTCGCCACGCAGGGCATGGGAGTTGAAGTCGCAGTACGGGCACTTGCGCACGCACCACGGCAGGTGGATGTACAGGCTCAGCGGCGGCGGGGCCGTGAACTCGAAGGTCGGATCGCTGGTCACGCCGGCATCGACCGCGCCGCTCAGCCGATGTTCCCGCGCAGGGCGTCGATCAGCTTGCGCAGCGCCTGTCCGCGGTGGCTGACACGGTTCTTGGCCGCCAGGTCCAGTTCCGCGGCGGTGCAGCCCAGGTCCGGCAGGAAGAACAGCGGATCGTAACCGAAGCCGCCGCTGCCGCGCGGCTCGCGCAGCACGTATCCTTCCCAGCTTGCCTGGCAGATGATCGGCGTCGGATCCTCGGCATGGCGCAGGTAGACCATCACGCACTGGTAGCGGGCGCTGCGCTCGGCATCCGAAGTCTCCGCCAGCGCCTGCAGCAGGCGGGCGTTGTTGGCGGCGTCGTCGGCATCCGGACCGGCGTAGCGGGCCGAGTAGATGCCGGGGGCGCCGTTCAAGGCATCGACCTCGATGCCGGAGTCATCGGCGATGCTCGGCAGGCCGGTGTGCCGGCAGGCGTGGCGGGCCTTGAGGATGGCGTTCTCGACGAAGGTCAGTCCCGTCTCGTCCGCCGGTTCGACGCCGAAATGCGACTGCGGCAGCAGTTCGATGCCCAGCCCCTGCAGTTCGGCGGCGACTTCGCGGGTCTTGCCCTCGTTGTTGCTGGCCAGGACCACTCGCATGGGCTTACTCCTGCAAGGCCTGCCGCTGCAGCTCGATCAGCTCGGCGATGCCTTTGCTGGCCAGTGCCGTCATCTGGTTGAGCTCCTCCAGCCGGAAGGCATGGCCTTCGGCGGTGCCCTGCAGCTCGATGAACGCGCCGGCATCGTTCATCACCACGTTCATGTCGGTCTCGGCCTCCGAATCTTCCAGATAGTCGAGATCGAGAATGGCCTCGCCGCGGTAGATGCCGACCGAGACCGCGGCCACCTGGCCATGCAGCACCGGGCGCTGTACCAAGCCGCTCCGGCGCAGATGATCGACGGCGTCCGCCAATGCCACGAAAGCGCCGGTGATGGCCGCGGTGCGGGTGCCGCCATCGGCCTGGATCACGTCGCAGTCGACCACGATGCGGCGCTCGCCGAGCGCCTCCAGGTCGACCGCAGCTCGCAGCGAGCGGGCGATCAGCCGCTGGATCTCCATGGTGCGGCCCTGCTGCTGGCCGCGGGCGGCCTCGCGCTCGTTGCGGGTATGGGTCGCGCGCGGCAGCATGCCGTACTCGGCCGTCACCCAGCCGCGGCCCCTGCCGCGCAGCCAGGGCGGGATAAGGTACGCGAAGCTGGCGGTGCAAAGCACATGGGTGTCGCCGAACTGGATCAGGACCGATCCTTCGGCGTGCTTGTTGACATTGCGGGTGATGCTGACGGGGCGCAGTTCGTCGGGCCGGCGGCCGCTGGGGCGCATCGGTCGATCCTCGTGTTGGAGCTTCGGGCGTCTGTGGGAGCGGAAGCCTAGCACATCACCGCAGCCTCGCGGTTTTGCAAGTCCGCGGGAATGCGTAAGATGGCGGCCTGTTTGCGAAGGCCAAGGTCCGAGGAGCCGCCATGATCCGCAGCATGACCGCCTACGAACGCAGCGAGCGCACAGGCGACTGGGGCCGGCTGGCCTGGGAGCTGCGCTCGGTCAACCACCGTTTTCTGGACGTCTATCCGCGCCTGCCGGAGGAACTGCGGCAGCTGGAGCCGCTGGTGCGCGAGCGCATCGCCGGCAGGCTCGCCCGCGGCAAGGTCGAGTGCAGCCTGCGCTTCCAGGCGGCACCCGGCATCACGGCAGGGCCGGAGATCGACTGGTCCTACACCGACCAGCTGCTGGCCGCCTGCGCCGCGCTGGGGCAGCGCATGAGCGCGGTCGCGCCGCTGAATCCGCTGGAACTGCTGCGGATGCCCGGCGTGGTCCGCCAGGCCGAGCCGGATCTGGAGCCGGTGACCGCCGCCGCGCTGGAGCTGCTGGACGAGACGCTGGACGGTTTCGTCGCCAGCCGCGAAACGGAAGGCGCGCGACTGGCGGAGCTGATCCGGGAGCGCGCCGAGCGCATCGGCGCTCTTGCGGCAGAAGTCCGCAGCCGCCGGCAGGAGGTGAACGAGCAGATCCGCGAAAAGCTGCTCGGCCGGCTGCGCGAGCTGGAGGTCAACCATGATCCGCAGCGGCTGGAACAGGAGCTGGTGATCATCGCCCAGCGGATGGATGTGGACGAGGAGCTGGAACGGCTCGCGGTGCATGTCGACGAGGTGCTGCGCGTGCTCGGCCGGCGCGAGCCGGTCGGCCGCCGGCTGGATTTCCTGATGCAGGAGCTCAATCGGGAGGCCAATACCCTGTCGTCCAAGTCCGGCGACGCCCAGACCACTGCCGCTGCCGTCGAGATGAAGGTGCTCATCGAGCAGATGCGCGAGCAGATCCAGAACATCGAATAGCGGCCCGACGCATGACCGGCACCCTCTATATCGTTTCCGCCCCCTCCGGCGCCGGCAAGACCACCCTGGTCGACGCCCTGGTGCGCACCATGCCCGACCTGCGGGTGTCGGTGTCCCACACGACCCGGCCGCAGCGGCCGGGCGAGGTCGATGGCGTCCATTACCACTTCGTCGACACCGAAACGTTCGAGCGCATGGTGGCTGCCGGTGAATTCCTGGAGCACGCCCGGGTGTTCGGCAATCTGTATGGCACCAGCCGGACCCAGGTCGAGGAGATGCTCGCCGCCGGCACCGACGTGGTGCTCGAAATCGACTGGCAGGGCGGGCGCCAGGTACGGCAGGCGATGCCGGACAGCATCTCTATCTTCATCCTGCCGCCGTCCCGGGATGAACTTGAGCGCCGCCTGCGCAGTCGAAATCAGGACAGTGACAGCGTGATCGCCCAGCGCATGCAGGAGGCCGTGAACGAGATGTCGCGCTTCCGTGAGTATGATTATCTGATCGTCAACGACACCTTCGACGACGCGCTCACGGATCTGAAGGCGATCGTGCGGGTCCGGCGGCTGCGCTGCAGCGTGCAGGCGGCGCGCCTCGGCCGGCGGATGCGCGAGCTGCTGGGCGAGGACGGCTGAGGCGCGGCTTTCGGCCAGGGGGCGATAACGCTACACTTTTTCTAGGCCTTTGCACTGCGGAGTAATGAATTCATGGCGCGAGTAACGGTAGAAGACTGTCTAGGGCATGTGGCAAACCGCTTCGAGCTGGTGCTGGTCGCATCGAAGCGCGCCCGGCAGATCGCCAATGGCGTGCAGCCTTTCGTTGAGTGGGAGAACGACAAGCCGACGGTCGTCGCCCTGCGCGAAATTGCCGCCGGCTACATCAGCAAGTTCAAGGAAGCCCCGCAGGACGAGGGCGCGTCGCAGCAGGCGACCGACGAGGAGTCCGGTTCCGGCCAGCCTCAGGACGGGCCGGAAGCGTAAGCTCCCGGGTTGCCGATGGGTCGCGTTGACCCGGTCGTATCAGACGACCGTCCCGTTACCGATCCGGCGCGCAAGGCCGACGAGCTGTGCGCGCTGCTCGCCAGTTATCTGGAGCCGGAGCAGGTGGAGTTCGTCCATCGGGCCTACCGCTTCGGCGCCGAAGCCCATCGGGATCAGCGCCGGCTCTCGGGCGAGCCCTACATCACGCATCCGCTGGCGGTGGCCAAGATTCTGGCCGAGATGCGGATGGATCATCAGAGTGTGACCGCCGCCATTCTGCACGACGTCATCGAGGACACCCCCACCGCCAAGGAGCAGGTGGCGCGCGAGTTCGGCGAGGAAGTCGCCGAGCTGGTGGACGGCGTCAGCAAGCTCACTCAGATCGATTTCAAGTCTAAGGCCGAGGCGCAGGCGGAGAACTTCCGCAAGATGGTGCTGGCGATGTCCAAGGACATCCGCGTCATCCTCATCAAGCTCGCCGACCGCCTGCACAACATGCGCACCATCTGGGTAATGGCGCCGCCGAAGCGGCGCCGCATCGCCCGCGAAACCCTGGAAATCTACGCGCCGATCGCCCAACGGCTCGGCATCAATACCATGCGGGTGGAGCTGGAGGATCTCGGCTTCGCCGCGCTCTACCCGATGCGCTACCGCGTCCTCAAGGAGAAGCTCCGCCGCCAGCGCGGCGCCCGCGGCGAAACGCTGGAGCAGGTGCGGAAGATGGTCGAGGCCCGCATGGCGGAGGCGAACCTGAATGGGATCGTCATCGGCCGCGAGAAGCATCTCTGGAGCATCTACCAGAAGATGCGGACCAAGAACCAGGACTTCCAGGATATCTTCGATGTCTACGGCCTCCGCGTCATCGTCGACAGCGTCGATGCCTGCTATCGCGTGCTCGGCCTGCTCCACGGCCTCTACAAGCCCAAGCCGGGGCGGATCAAGGACTATATCGCCATCCCCAAGGCCAACGGCTACCAGTCGCTGCACACCAGCCTGATCGGCCCGCGCCGGATCCGCATCGAAGCCCAGGTGCGCACCCACGAAATGGACAAGATGGCGGACTCCGGCATCGCCGCGCACTGGATGTACAAGGAGAACGAGCAGGTCAGCAGCACCGCCCAGGCGCGAGCCCGCGAGTGGATCAAGGGCCTGATGGAGATGCAGCGCTCGACGGTGAATCCGCTGGAATTCATCGAGAGCGTCAAGGTCGACCTGCAGCCTGACGAGGTCTACGTGTTCACCCCCAAGGGCGACATCATGAAGCTGCCGCGTGGCGCGACCGTCATCGATTTCGCCTACGCGGTGCACTCCGACGTCGGCGACGCCTGCATCGCCGCCATGGTCGATCACCGGCTGACGCCGCTGCGCACGGCGCTCAACAATGGCCAGACCGTCGAGGTCATTACCGCGCCCGGCGCCCGGCCCAACCCGGCCTGGCTGGATTTCGTGGTGACCGCCCGGGCGCGGGCCGCGATCCGCCAGTCGCTCAAGCGGCTCAAGGGAGAGGCTGCCGTCAGCCTGGGGCGGCGCCTGCTGGAGCAGTCGCTGAGCGCCTTGGGGCGCTCGCTGGATACGCTGCCGGAGGACCAGTTGCAGGCGGTGCTCGGTTCCCTGTCGCTGCCGAGCTTGGAAGCGCTGCTGGAAGAGATCGGGCTGGGACAGCGCATGCCGTGGCTGGTGGCGCAGCGGCTGACCGGCGTCAGTCAGGAGCTGGATACGGCCCATCCGGCCCGCCACGGCCAGCGGCTGGTGATCCGCGGCACGGAAGGCGCCGTCGTGACCTTCGCCCGCTGCTGCCACCCGATTCCGGGCGATCCCATCGTCGGCTTCGCCAGCGCCGGCCGCGGCGTGGTGGTCCACCACCGCGACTGCGCAAACGTGCGCGAATACCGCAACCATCCGGACAAATGGATCGATGTGCAGTGGGAGACTCAGGTCCGCGGCGAGTTCCCGGTGGTGCTGGCGGTCGACGTGGTCAACCGCCGCGGCGTGCTCGCCGAGCTGGCGGCGACCATTTCCGATACCGAGAGCAACATCGAGAGTGTGACGCTGGATGAGAAGGAAGGCATGATCACCACCATCCGCTTCACCATCAGCGTCCATGACCGCGTGCATCTGGCGCGGGTGATGCGCCGGCTGCGCGTGCTCTCGAGCGTGATCCGGATCACCCGCCGGCGGGCGTAGGTTCTTCGCGCG
>JAJUFY010000023.1 GCA_029263635.1 Ectothiorhodospiraceae bacterium
ACCAGGTGGGCGAACGGCACCATGCGGGTGCGCAGCAGGCCGTCCTGCAGTTCCGTATCGACCCGGGACTGCTGCTGCAGCAGCGTTTCCGACTCCCGGACCAGACGATCCAGCAGCTTCTGGATGCTGACGAGATCGCTGGCCGATTCGGCCAGCGCCCACGACAGCTCCTGCTGGCGCGAACCGCGATCCGCTTCCTGCGGATCGAAGCCTTCGGCGCCGGCTTCGCCGCGGCAGGGGATCCCTGCCTCGATTTCGGCCTCGAGCGTGCGCAACTGCTCGCGCAGGCGGACCACAGTCTGCTCCAGCTCGTCGAGGTTGAAACGCAGCGCTCCGACCTGCTGTTCCAGACGGGTCCGGTAGATGCCGGCTTCGCCGGCCAGGCTGACCAGATTATCGAGCAGCTCCGCGCGTACCCGAACCAGGCTGCTCCGACCCGTCGGCTCCTGCGATCCAGGCCGGGCCGGCTCCGTGGAAAGGACGGCCGGCGCGGCCGCGGTCTCGTGCAAGGCGGACAGCGGCCCTCCTGGTCCCACCTCGGCGGCCGGGGGCGTATCGGCGGACGGCTCCGGCTCGGGCTCGGCCGCCTCCGCAGCCTCGCCCAGTTCGGCGATTGCCGCCAGGAGATCGACAACAGGCGCCATGGGCTGCCCCTCGGCGGCCTGACCGCGCAGCTGGTGCAGACGGTCGTACGCCTGCTCCAGCAGCTGGAACAGCGCACCCGAGGGCGCGGCCGTGCCCTCCTGCACCGCAGCCAGCAATGTCTCTAACGCATGGCTCAGTTCGGCCATGGCCGGAAAGCCGGCCAGCCGCGCTCCCCCCTTAAGGGTGTGCAGGATCCGCCGCAGTTCGGCACGGAGCTCGGAGCTGCCGGGCTCGGCCTGCCAGCTGGCGATACCGGCTTCCAGAGCGTCGAGCAGAACGGCCGCTTCCTCCAGGAACAGCTCGACCAGATCGGCATCGGCCGACCGCGACTCCTGTTCCGACTCCTGTTCCGACTCCGGCAGCTGCTCGCCAGAATCTTCGGGAGGCGCCAGCTCCGCAATCGGCGGATACGCCTGGTCCTCGGGCTGGGGCAGCGGTTCCGATTCGCCGTGCCCGGCTGCCGACAGGGCGTGTTCCGGCTCGGTGGTCGCGGTCTCTTCCGCGACCGTCGCTGCCGCCACCTCCGGTTCGGCCAGCGCGGCGGCACGTCGCATGATCGCCGGCACGTCGGCCTCGGGCGCCGGGTCGCCCTGGATCTGGCCGATCAGGCCCGGGAGGACCTGGATGGCCTGCTCGACCACCTCGAACACCGCCGGGCCTGCAGCAACCGCCTTGTCCAGAACCCGGTTGAGCAGATGTTCGACCGACCAGGCCAGCTCGCCCAGCAGCAGCGCCCCGGCCAGGCGGCTGCTGCCCTTGAGCGTGTGGAACATGCGCCGCAGCGTGGCCAGCGCCGCGTCGTTGTCGGGCTCGCTGTGCCAGCGCGGAAATTCGGCGCGCAGCCCCTCCAGTATTTCGCCGGTTTCTTCGATGAAGATCTCGAGGATGTCCCCATCGGCGGCGTCGCTCATCACCGGGGCGTCATAGTCGATATGCGGGCGGTGCTCGGCCGATACCGTCGCCGCAGCCCCGGCGGTCGGCTCGCTGACGGCGCCCTGCTCCCCGGGCGGCCTTGCCCCGGCACCGGGCAGGAAGCCCAGCCCGGTCAGGGCCGCGACCGCCAGCTCGAGCACGGACTCCGGGCGCGGGCGGCCGTCGCGCGCCGCTTCCAGGTAATACTCGATGGCGGCGAGCGCATCGACGAGCCCGTCCAGCTCGGCGGCAGCCGGCCGCTGGCCGCCCGGAATCAGCCGGGCGGCGGCATAGGCGCCGGTCGCGGCCAGCAGGTCGGCCACATGCGCCATGTCGAGCCCGTTCAGGGCCTCGGCAAGCCCGGCAAGCCGGGGCTGGATGTCGGCGAGCCCGTCGGTGCTGCCGGTCTCGGCGAACCCGAGGATCGCTGTCTTGACCCGGTCAAGGCCGTCAATCGCCTCGAGCAGGACCTCTCGGGAACCGCTCTCGGGGAGCTGCGGCAGCAGCTCCGCCACCGCGGCGCCGGCGGCCAGCGCCTCGATCGCCGCTTCGACGTCAGCCAGCGCTTCGGAAATCCTGTTCGGCTCGACCTGGTCGGCAACTGCCCCGCCGGCTGTCAGCGCCCGGATCCTGGCTGCCAGATCCCTGATGAGCCGGCGCGGGACGCCGAGACCGAGCACGCCCAGCGTGTCGCCGATGCGGTTCAGCCTGTCCTGCAGTGGCAGCAGCCGGTCCTGCTCGGCAACGCCGCTGGCGGCAAGCCGGTCGACGCCGTCCCGGACCGTCGCCAGATCCTTCATGAGGACGCGGGCAACGCGCTGCCGGATGGCAGCAGCTGGCCCTGCCAAATCCCGGATGCCGACCCCGAGCTGCTGCTCGACCAGCAGCTCCTTGAGCCGGTAATGCGCCTGGATGGCTGTTACCCGCTCACCGCGCGCTTCGGCGCGGGCGACGTAGTAGAGCAGGTTCCTGGTCAGTTCACGCGACGCCTGGTCGGCCAGCGCTGCCGGTCCGCCCGCAATGACCCGGCGCAGCTGTCGATCGATCTGCCCCAGCAGCGCCTTGATCGCGCCTACGCCCTCGACGGCATCCGCCTGCAGCCCTTCGACCAGTCCCGCAGCGATCCACCAGAGATTGCCGCTCTGGCCGGCATCGGCGGCGTCCAGCTGGGTCAGCACCTCCAGCATCTGCGCCAGGCTCTCCGCCACATCCTGGCCGCGCAGCATGCCCAATAGCGCCAGCTGGTAGCGCCCGCGCAGCCGGCGAGCGACGTCCTCCAGCCTCTCGCCATTCGGCGGCGGCCGGTCGGGACGTGACGCGCCGGCCTCCAGGTCCGGAGAGAACAGCCCGTGGTCGGTCAACAGCGGGGCGCCGCGGCCGGCGCGCAGATCGTTGAGCAGTGGCAGCAGGGCGATGGGAATGTCCTGCCCACCGTGCAGGACTCGCTCGAGATACTCGCCCAGCTGCGGAATCGCCTGCAGCAGGGTCTGCACCACCTCGCCGGCCTGCGGCACGCGCCGTTCCTGCAGCGCTGCCACTACCTGGCCCAGCTCCTCGGCAAGCATGGCGCCGCCGGCCAGGTCCAGCCTCTCCAGAATGTCACTCGCCTGCTGCAGCCGGTCGCCACAGAGCTGCAGCTGTACCGGATCGCCCGGATCCCGGCTGTAGGCTTCCAGGGCCTCGCCCGCCAGGCGCAGGGTTTCGTCGAGCTCCTGCCTGGCCAGGCCGAGAGAGCCGTGACTGATTACGGTCGATTTATTCATCAGGGATATCGGTACCTTGAAGGGTTATGCACTGGCTTCAGAGCGCCGCGCGCCTGTCAGGCGCAGACCCTCGTTCCGGTCGTGGTGGTCATCGAACGCCAACGCTTCCCCTATCCCGACAGCCTGAAGCCCGCCACCGAGTCCTGCAGTTCGTTCGCCAGTGCGGCCAGGCTGCCGATGCTGGCTGCGGTTTCGCTAGTGTCGGCGGATGCCTGCGCCGCAGACTCCTGGATCATGGCCATGGTGTCAGCAATGCCCGCTACCGCACCGGCCTGTTGCTGTGCCGCCACCGAGATGTTCCGGATCAGGTCGGCCTGCTGCCTGGCGGCTGTCTCGATCTCGCTCAGCGCCTCTCCCGCGGCGGCCGCCAGCCTGGCACCCGAAGCTACGCCCGCAGTGCTGCGTTCCATGGCAGCCAGTGCCTCGCCGGTATCGGCCTGGATGGTCGCCACCAGCGCCTCGATCTGCCTGGTGGCGTGACCGGAACGCTCGGCCAGCCGCTGCACTTCGTCGGCCACCAGCACGAAGCCGCGGCCGGCCTCGCCGGCCGTGGCGGCCTGAATGGAGGCATTGAGCGCCAGGATATTGGTCTGCTCGGTGATTTCGTTGATCAGCTCGGCGATATTGCCGATTTCCTGGGAGGACTCGTCCAGGCGCTTGATCCGCTGCGCGGTCTCCCGGATGTGCCGGCGGATCAGCTCCATGCCCTCGACGGCTCGGCGCACGCTGTCGGCGCAGCGGGTCGCCAGATCCACCGACTGCCGCGCAACCCGCGCCGACTCCTGGGCGCTGCCGACCACCTGGTCGATCGAGGCCGCCATCTGGTCCACGGCGGCCGACACCGTCGTCACCTGGTGCGCCTGTCGTTCCGAAGCCTCGGCCAGGTGCATGACGGCAGCCTGCGCCTGCGACGCCGCCGAAGACACCTGCGCTGACGTCTGGTTGACCGTAGTGACCAGAGTACGCAGCGCCTCGATGGCGTCATTGAAGGCATCGGCGATGTCGCCGGCGGCCTCCTCGCCGAGGGTCGCCTGAACGGTGAGATCGTCGTCCTTCAGGCCTTCGATCGCGTTCAGCAGGCCGAGCATGGCTTCCTGGCTGCGGCGCGACAGCTCGGCAGCGCGTGCCGTCTCACGCTCCCTGTCATCGAGCTCGGCACGGTTCACGGCACGGGTAGCGGCGCTGCGCAGCAACAGCAGCAGGATGGCCGCGCCGCCGAAGGCGAAACCGTGCCACCAGCGGAACGGCCGCTGCCGCTCGAGGGCCTGGTAACGGTTCAGGAAATGACCGGCGGTGGTGAGCAGAACGGTGGTGTTGGCAAAGATGCCGTCCGCGGCGTCTCGGACCCGAAACAGTTCCGGTGCGAGCACCAGGACCTCGTCGATCTCCGCCTGTACCGGCGCGAACGCTTCCTGGATCGCGGCAAGCTGCTGGCGCGCCTGAGCATCGCCGACGGCGCTGATGCCGAGCGCGGAATCGCCATCCAGCAGGGCCTTGAGGCCGCGGGACAGTGCTTCGGCGCTGGCGCCTAGCCGCTCGCCGGCGGCGATGGCGTCGACGCCGCGCAACGCCTCTTCCAGGTACCGGCCGATGCGCTCCGCAGCAAGCAGCAGCCGCCCGGCCTGCGCGACCTGAGTCCGCTCTGCGTCCGCGGCCAGCAGCCGGTCGGACAGGCCTTCCGCCATCTTCTGCAGCTCGGGCAGGCTGGCGTGGAAGCGCTGGCCCAGTTCGTGAACGGCAATCACCTGCTGTCGCCGTTCGAGGATGGCGTCGACATCGTCCCGGACCTGCGCCCAGCTGATCAGGACCATGCTCAGCGCGCGCTCGGCCTCCTCCGTCAACGCCGCCGTCGGCAGCAGACCGCCGCCCTGCGGGCCGGTCTCGGTCAGCGCCTTGATCTGGTCTTCGAGCTGGGCGCGCGCATCCGCCAGCATGAAGAACGCGTCCAGATTACCGTCGACGGTCTCCGCCGCGGTTTTCGCGATGGTCTGCGACAGCACCCGGACTGCTTCGGCCCGGCTGCTGTACTCGTGCTCGAAGCGCCCGTAGTAGGCCAGATAGGCAAAGCTGATCACCATCAGCGCCACGCCGATCACGGCCAGCACGCCGAACAGGCGGGCGGCGCGCCGCATTCCCCGCGCCGGCTGGGACACCTTTGACACCTTCATAGCCTGGAATTCCTTGATCGGTCTGCCTTGGTTACCGCCGGCGGCGGCGCTGCTCCTGTTGCCGGGACTGCGGTGACGTGCGACTGCATCAGCGGCGCCGACCACGCTAGCTGCCGACCTGCAGAAACTGCGGATGGGTTGCCAGCGCCGGCATGCTGAATCGCAGCCACGTCCCGCCAGCGTCAGCAAACGCGTCGGTCACGAAAGGCTGCAGGACCTCATCCAGATCGGCGGGGACCGCAGCCCGCTCTTCGTCGAGGAAATGCCGCATGCCGAGGACTTCATCCACCAGGAGACCGGCATGGACACCGGCCTGGTGGATGACCAGGATCCGGCTGTGGCGGGTAAGCTGCGTCGGCGCATGCCCCAAAAATCCGCCCAGATCCATTACCGGCAGCAGGCTGCCGCGCAGATTGGCGATCCCGCGCACCCAGGCCTTGGTACGCGGAACCGGCGACAGGCGCGGACAGACCAGGACTTCCGCCACCTCTTCGAGCGCGGCCACGAACCGCTGGCCGTCCAGGCGGAACCCGATGCCCCGCCACCGCGGCTGCCCCTCTTCCTCGACCGGCAGCGCGGCGCCGCGCTGATGGCTCTGGCGTTCAAGCGCGGCCAGGATGGCAAAGGGCGCTGAATTCGAATGCTCGGTGTTATCCATCGTCAGCTCTTGAGGGCCGTCTCGATCTTGGCCAGCAGCTCGGCCTCGGTAACCGGCTTGGTCAGACACCCGCCGCAGCCGGCCACGCGCCCGCGGGCGCGGCCGGACAGCCCATCCGTGCTGGGCAGCTTGATCGCCGGGATATCCTTGAACGAGTGACTGCGCGTGCTCGGTGCGCAGGTCTGACAGCCGTCGAGACGCGGCATCATGATAGCAATGCGATGACCGCAGGCTGGAAGCCGGCCATCTTCGCGATTGCCCCGCAGGCGCCATCATATCCTGCCCTGAACCCCGCCGCCGCTGCGACCACGCCAGCTCTTGCAATGCGACAGCGCCCGCCGCATCGAATGACGATGCGCGTTGAACATTCCACCAGTCCCGCCGCCGCTACCGGCCGCGGCACCGCGACCATGCTTGAGCAGTGCCTGCACGACCATCGCGAGGCCATCGAGCCCTGGTTCGCTACGCGCTGGCGGCAAACGCCGCCGCCGTTTTACTGCTCGCTGGACCTGCGCAACGCCGGCTACAAGCTCACGCCGGTGGACACCAACCTGTTCCCGGCCGGCTTCAACAACCTGAGCCCGTCGGCCCGCGCTGCCAGCCTGCCGGCCCTCCGGGCGGCTCTGCCCCGGGTGGCGCCGGGCAGCCGGCGGATACTGCTGGTACCCGAGCGGCATACCCGCAACCGCCACTATCTGGCCAATGTCGATACGCTCTGCGCCCTGCTCCGCGCGGCCGGCTTCGAGGTGCGCACCGGCCTGCCGCCGCAGGCCGGGGAAGCGGTCTCGGCCACGATGCAGCTGCGGCGCTGGGGCGATCGCATCGGCGTGGACGGCTTCATCCCCGATGTCGTGCTGCTGAACAATGACCTGTCAGCCGGCCTGCCGGCGATCCTGGCCGATATCGCCCAGCCCATCGTCCCACCACCCGGCATGGGCTGGATGCGCCGGCGCAAATCCGGGCATTTCGCACACTATCGCACGCTGGCTGCGGAATTCTGCCAAATGCTCCACATCGACCCGTGGCTGATCGACCCGCTGTTTCGCCGCTGCGACGGCCTTGATTTCCGCCACCGCCAGGGCATGGACCGGCTGGCCGACACGGTGGACGAACTGCTGCGGGACATCGCCGGCAAATATGCCGAGCACGGCATCGATCGCGCGCCTTTCGTGGCCATCAAGGCCGACGCCGGGACCTATGGCATGAGCGTCATGATGGTGCGTTCCGCCGATCAGGTCGGCGGGCTCAACCGCCGGCAGCGCAACAAGATGGCGATCGCCAAGGACGGCATGCCGGTCACCCAGGTGATCGTCCAGGAAGGCGTGCCGACCGTGGAGCGCGCCGGCCCGACGCAAGCCGTTGCCGAGCCTGTCGTCTACCTGATCGGCAACGCCGTGGTCGGCGGCTTCTACCGGCTGCACGGCCGCAAGGGCAACGAGGACAATCTGAATGCGCCCGGAATGGCCTTCACTGCGGTATCCTTGGCCGACTCCCCGGCCGGACCGGAGCCTGCCCTGCCCGAGGCACGCCGTTATGCCTACAGCGTGATCGGCCGGCTGGCAGCGCTCGCCGCCGGGCGTGAAATCCAGGAGCTCTCGGCCGACTGACCCGAAGGAATGCCTATGTCTACCCGAATCGGCGTCATCATGGACCCCATCGCCACCATCACGCCTTACAAGGACACCACGCTGGCCATGCTGCTGGAAGCGCAACGGCGCGGCTGGGAGATCCACTACATGGAGCTGGGCGACCTGGAGCTGCGCGCCGGCCGTGCCTACGCGCGCACCCGGAGCCTGGCGGTGTTCGACGACAACGAGCGCTGGCATGAATTCGGCTCCAGCCGGACCCTGCCGCTGGACGAACTGGACGTGGTGCTGATGCGCAAGGACCCGCCGTTCGACTCCGAATACCTGTATGCCACCCACATCCTGTCGCTGGCTCAGGCTGCCGGCTGCCTGGTGCTCAACGATCCCCAGGGCCTGCGCGACGCCAACGAGAAGCTGTTCGCCCAGCACTTCCCGCAGTGCTGCGCGCCGACCGTGGTGACTCGCGACCCGGCCCACATCAAGGCCTTCGTGCAGGAACATGGCAAGGCGGTGATCAAGCCGCTGCACGGCATGGGCGGCGCCGGGATCTTCGTGGTCGAGCAGGGCAACCCGAACCTGAACGTCATCATCGAGACCGTCACCGAACTCGGCCGCCGCTACGCCATGGTGCAGCGCTACCTGCCCGAGATCGCCGCCGGCGACAAGCGCATCCTGGTGATCGACGGCGAGCCGGTACCCT
This sequence comes from Ectothiorhodospiraceae bacterium, assembly GCA_029263635.1. GTDB lineage: Bacteria > Pseudomonadota > Gammaproteobacteria > Nitrococcales > AK92 > JAAYIK01. The sequence continues at coordinate 8,433 of JAJUFY010000023.1, forward strand.
ACGCGCTGGCGCGCATTCCGGCGCAGGGCGAGACCCGCGGCAACCTGGCGGCCGGCGGCCGCGGCGAGGGCGTGGAGCTGAGCGCCCGCGACCGCTGGATCGTCGAGCAGGTGGCACCCACCCTGGTCGAGCGCGGGCTGGTGTTCGTCGGGCTGGACGTGATCGGCGATTACCTGACAGAGGTAAACGTCACCAGCCCGACCTGCGTGCGGGAGCTGGACAGGATCTACGGCATCAATATCAGCGCCCGTTTCTTCGATGCCATCGAGCGGAAGCTGCGCTGACCGCGGCGTTTTGCGTGGACACGTTCACAGAGCGGCATCATGCCCAAACCCCGGCGCTGCCGCCCGCCCCGCATTCAGCGTAAGCTTTAGGCGATGACCGGCCCGACCATCTCTTCCTACGACCGTCTGTCCGCCACGTTTTTCCTGGCGGCGGTCGTGCATGCGCTGGTGATCCTGGGCATCGGCTTTACCAGTCCCGAGCCCAAGGGAAGCAAAACCCCGCCCTTGATCGAGGTCACCCTGGCGACTCGGCCGATCGCCGAAACGCCCAAGGACTATGACTACCTGGCCCAGGCCGACCAGGACGGCGGCGGCGAAAGCGAGGACAGGCGCCGGCCGCGCGATGCCGCCACCGCCTCCATCAGCGCCGACGCCGGCCTCGCGCCTACCCAGACGGCGCCGACCACCTCCGCGCCATCGGAGCGCAGCCAGGATGTGGTCACCGCCCGCGGCCAGCAGCAGTCAGCGGCCACGCAGCCGGAATCGGCGCCGGACACGCAACAGCCCACCGCGACCGAACTGCTCACCGACAGCCAGCAGACGGCGCAGGCGGTGGCGTTCCAGCATCAGCGCGACAGCGTCGACGCCCGCTACCCGAGCAAGCGCTACATCAACGCCCGGACCAAGGCGCACGCGGCCGCCGACTACCTGCGGCGCTGGGCGGAGAAGGTCGAACAGGTCGGCAACCTCAACTACCCGGAAGAGGCGCGCCGCCGGGGCCTGTCCGGCTCGCTGACGCTGGAAGTCACCCTGCGCCCCGACGGCAGCCTGGTCGGCGCCCGCATCCTCGACTCTTCGCGCCAGCCGGTCCTCGACCAGGCCGCCCTGCGCATCATCCACATCGCCGCTCCCTTCTTGCCGGTGCCAGCCGAAGTCCTCGCCGGCAGCGACCTGCTGGTGGTCGTCCGCACCCTGGAGTTCGTCCACAGCCAGGGCGTCACCGCGGGGAACTGAGCGCCGGACGCCGGCTTCGCGCCGCTACGACACGGCCACGCGGCAGCCGGGTCCGGCGATCGGGCTCGCGGCTTGTGGCCGGCTGCGCCACTGCCCGATACTATGCGCATGGATGCGCCTGACCTGACCAACCATTTCCTCATCGCCATGCCCTCGCTGGCGGATCCCAACTTTTCCCGCACCGTGACCTACCTCTGCGAGCACACCGCCGAAGGTGCGCTGGGTATCGTCATCAACCGCCCGACCGACATCCGCCTCGGCGAACTGCTCGCCCATCTCAAGCTGCCGAGCCCTCCCGAGGAGGTCGCGCGCCGGCCGGTCTTCCTCGGCGGACCGGTGCAGCGGGATCGCGGCTTCGTGCTGCACCGGCCGCTGGGGCGCTGGGAGTCCTCGCTCAAGATCGCCGACGACATCGCCCTGACCACCTCCAAGGACATCCTGGCCGCCATTGCCCGCGCCGAAGGGCCGCAGGATTACCTGATAGCGCTCGGTTACGCCGGCTGGGGGCCGGGTCAGCTGGAGGCCGAAATGGCCGAAAATGCCTGGCTGAGCGGGCCGGCCAGCGCCGATGTGATCTTCGGCGCGCCAGCGGTCCGCGCTGCTGGGCGTGGACCTCGCCCTGCTGGCACCCACCGCGGGCCGTGCCTGACCGATGGCCACCGGCGGGAGCGTCTATCTGGGCTTCGATTTCGGGCTGCGGCGCATCGGCGTCGCCGTCGGCCAGCCGCTGACCGGCACCGCTCGGCCGCTGACGACGCTGCCGGCGCGGGACGGGCAGCCGGACTGGGATCAGGTTTCAGCTCTGCTCGAAGAGTGGCAGCCCGCCGCGCTGATCGTGGGCCTGCCCCGGCACCGCGACGGTACGGCCTCCACGGTGACCGCGCCGGCCGAAAGGTTCGCCCGCCGGCTGCACGGCCGTTTCGGGCTGCCGGTACACACCATCGACGAGCACCTGTCGTCCCACGCCGCCGAGCGGGAGCTGAGCGCCCGCGGTCGCGGCGGCCGCCGGCTGGAGCGCGACAAAGACCATGTCGATCGGCTGGCGGCGGCGCTGATTCTGGAAACCTGGCTGGCGGAGCAAGGCGATGACTGAACTGGAACCGGTAGAGGTACTGCTCGACCGCATAGCAAGCGAGCTCGAGGCGAAGCGGCTGGAGCGGCCGCTGATGATCGGCATCCACACTGGCGGCGTGTGGGTCGCGCAGCGGCTGCACGAGCGGCTCGGCCTCCCGGAGCCGCTGGGCACGCTGGACATCGCCTTCCATCGCGACGACTTCAGCCGCATCGGCATGCAGCCCCAGGTACGGCCCTCGCGGCTGCCGTTCGACGTCGATGACCGGCACGTGATCCTGGTCGACGACGTGCTCTACACCGGCCGTACCGTGCGCGCCGCACTCAACGAGATCTTCGACTATGGCCGGCCGGCCAGCGTGCTGCTGGCGGTGCTGGTCGACCGCGGCGGCCGGGAGCTGCCGATTGCCGCCGATGTCACAGGGCAAAGACTGGAACTGCCGCCCGGACAGCAGCTCAAGCTGCAGGGCCCCGATCCTCTCAGCATGGTCATACGCGCACAGGCATGAACCTACAACTGGACCAGGACGGCCGGCTCCGGCACTTCCTCACCGTCGAGGGACTGCCGCCGGCCCTGCTCACGCAGATCCTCGATACCGCCGAGTCCTTCTCCAGCGTCATCGGCAAGTCGGTGAAGAAGGTGCCGCTGCTGCGCGGCCGCACCGTCATGAACCTGTTCTTCGAGGCCAGCACCCGCACCCGCACCACATTCGAACTGGCTGCCAAGCGGCTGTCGGCCGACGTCATCAACCTCGACATCAGCACCTCCTCGGCAGTCAAGGGCGAGAGCCTGCTCGATACCCTGTGGACGCTGGAGGCGATGCAGTGCGACATGTTCGTGGTGCGCCACCGCGACTCCGGCGCCGCCCACTTCATCGCCCGCCACGTCCGCCCCGGCGTGAGCGTGATCAACGCCGGCGACGGTCGCCACGCCCACCCGACCCAAGCCATGCTGGACATGTTCACCATCCGCCAGCACAAGGGCGATTTCGCTCCGCTGGTGGTCGCCATCGTCGGCGACATCCTGCACTCGCGGGTCGCCCGCTCGCAGATCCATGCGCTCAACGCCCTGGGGGTGGCCGAGGTGCGGGTGATCGGCCCGCGCACCCTGCTGCCGCGCGACATCGACGACCTGGGCGCGCGGGTTTTCTACGACATGCGCTCCGGCCTGCGCGACGTCGACGTGGTCTGCATGCTCAGGCTGCAGCGGGAACGCATGGAAGGCGCGCTGCTGCCGAGCGAGGCGGAGTTCTTCCGCCGCTACGGCCTCACCGAGGACAAGCTGGCGCTGGCCAAGCCCGACGCCATCGTCATGCACCCGGGGCCGATCAACCGCGGCGTGGAAATCGACTCGGCGGTCGCCGACGGGCCGCGCTCGGTGATCCTGCCGCAGGTGACCAACGGCATCGCGGTGCGCATGGCGGTGATGTCGCTGGCCATGCAGGCGACGGGAGAGGCAGCATGAGCGGACTGATCATTCGCGGCGGCCGGGTGCTCGATCCGGCCAGCGGCTTCGACGCGGTGGCCGATGTCTTCATCGCCGACGGCCGGATCCAGGCGCTCGGCGAGCCGCCCGCCGGCTTCACCGCCGCCCACGAGCTGGACGCCCGGGGGCTTTGCGTCAGCCCCGGCCTGATCGACCTCGCCGCCCGCCTGCGCGAGCCGGGCCTCACGCACAAGGCCGACATCGCCAGCGAGACCCGGGCCGCCGCGGCCGGCGGCATCACCACGCTCTGCTGCCTGCCGGACACGCAGCCGGTGGTGGATACGCCGTCGGTGGTCGAGCACATGCTGCGCCGCGCGGAAACCAGCGGTATCCGGCTGGCGCCGCTGGGAGCGCTGACCAAGGGCCTGGAAGGCCAGCTGCTGGCCGCCATGGCCGCGCTCAAGGACGCCGGCTGCGTGGCGGTGAGCGACGGCGGCCGGCCGGTCGCCAACACCCGGGTGCTGCGCCGGGCCCTGGAGTACGCCCAGACCTTCGACCTGCCGGTGCTGCTGACGCCGCGCGACCCGGCCCTGAGCGACGGCGGCCTGATGCACGAGGGCGGCGTCGCTACCCGCATGGGCGTCGCCGGCATTCCCCAGGCGGCGGAGACCGCTGCGCTGGGCCGCGACCTGGCCCTGGTCGAACAGACCGGTGCCCGCACCCATTTCGGCCGGCTGTCCAGCGGCCGCGGCGTGGAACTGATCCGCCGCGCCCAGCGCGACGGCCTGCCGGTCAGCGCCGACATCGCCATTCACCAGCTGTTCTTCACCGAACAGGACCTGTGGGGCTTCGAGGCGATGTTCCGGGTGGAGCCGCCGTTCCGCAGCTTTACCGACCGCGACGCCCTGCGCCGGGCCGTCGCCGAAGGCGCCGTCGCCATCTGCTCGGATCATCAGCCGCATCAACCGGACGCCAAGCACGCGCCGCTGGCCGGCGCCGAGCCGGGCCTGTCCGGCCTCGACACGCTGCTGGCACTGGTGCTGCGGCTGGTCGACGAGGAGGTGCTGCCGCTGCTGGACGCGCTGGCGCGGGTCACCGTCGATCCGGCCCGCATCCTGGGGCTGGAAAGCGGGGTACTCGCCCCGGGCCGCCCGGCCGATCTGTGCATCTTCGATCCGGATGCGGTCTGGCGGGTGACGCCGGAGACCCTGCACAGCCGCGGCAAGAACTCGGCCTTCCTCGGCTGGGAGCTGACCGGTCGAACGGTCCACACGCTGGTCGGCGGCCGCCTCGTCTACAGCCGCGAGCCATGAGCGCGCCGACGGCCTCGCTGACTCTGCTCGCCAACACCCGGGTCAGCAACGGCTGGCGGCTGCTCCGGCTGGACTGGCCGCATCCGGCGCCGGCGCCCGGACAATGGCTGGAGCTGCGGGCGGCCGGACAGGTCGTGCGGCTGCCGGTCAGCCATGCGTCGAGCCGGGAGAACTGGCTGGCCCTGCTCGCGCCGCCGCCGC
>JAJUFY010000360.1 GCA_029263635.1 Ectothiorhodospiraceae bacterium
AGGGCCTCCAGCGCCAGCAGCCCTTCCCGCCGGGCGGTGTTACTCCAGGTCAGGATGGTCTGGATGGTCTGGTCGTTATCGACCTTGGGCGGAACGAAGACCCAGGCGACGCGCTGCAGGGCCAGCCGGAACACCGCGGCTGGGGTCTGCACCATCACCGCCCCGAACGTACCGCCGAGCACGATCAGGAAGGCGGTCGCCTGCAGCAGCGATTCCAGATGCCCGCCTTCGAGCGCGTTGCCGATGACGATGGCGGCGATGGACAGGATCAGGCCTGCAACCGACAGGATGTCCATGACTCAATGCAACCTTGCCAATTCGGCGCCGACCGCATCCAGAGGCAGCACGAGATCGCTCAGCCCGGCCTTGGCGACCGCTGCCGGCATGCCGTAAATGACGCTGGTCGCCTCGTCCTGGGACCACACCGTCGAACCGGTCTGCTTGAGCAGGCGGGCGCCTTCGCAGCCGTCTGAGCCCATGCCGGTCAACACCACCCCCAGTACCTTGCCGGGGCAGTAGCGGGCAGCCTCGGTAAAAGCGATGTCGACGCTGGGCTTGTAGAGGTGGTCGGGCGCCGGCTCCACGATCCGAACCGCCAGCTGCCGCCCGCTACCCTTGAGAGCGATCTGCTTGCCGCCCGGCGCCAGCAAGGCGCGCCCGGGCAGCAGCACGTCGCCATCGGCGGCCTCCTTGACCTCGATCGCGCAGAGCTGGTTGAGCCGTTCGGCGAAGGCGGCGGTAAAGCTGGCCGGCATGTGCTGGATCAGCAGCAGCGGCAGCGGATAGCTGGCCGGCAACTGGGTCAGCACGCGCTGCAGGGCGACCGGCCCGCCGGTCGACGTGCCGATCACCACCAGTTCGTAACGACCGGCCCGCACCGCGGCCTGGGGCCGCGGCGCCGGCGCGGCAGCGGGTGCAGCCGCGGCGGTGGCCGGCCTGGCAGCCACCGAAGCTGCGGCCGGAATCGGCCGCGCCAAGGACCGACGCCGACCGATTTCCCGCACCCTTGACTGCAATTGGCGCTGCACCTGGCTGGCGTCGGCAGAAATGTCGGCGAACCGCTTCGGCATGAAGTCGACCGCCCCGGCCTCCAGGGCATCCAGGGTCGCCTGCGCACCTTCATGGGTCAGCGACGAGAACATCAGAATCGGTGTTGGCCGCTGCCGCATGATTTCGCGCACGGCCGAGATGCCGTCCAGTTCCGGCATCTCGATGTCCATGGTGATCACGTCGGGCTGCAAGCGCAGCGCCTGTTCGATCGCCTCGCGGCCCGTGGCAGCTTCGCCAACGACCTCGAGCCCCGGATCGGCATTGAGCATGTCGCGGATACGCCGCCGGAAAAAGCCCGAATCATCGACAACGAGTACACGCAACTTCACTACGTCCCCCAAATCCCATGCTAGAGCCGCGAGCCCAATGACTTGATCAGCCCCGGGATATCAATAATCAGAGCGATGCGGCCATCGCCGGTGATGGTAGAGCCGGCCAGCCCCGGCAGGCCGTGCAGGAGAGCGCCGAGGGGCTTGATCACCACCTCCTCGAGGCCGATCACTTCCTCGACCACCAGCCCGACCGTGACATTGCCGATGACCACCGTCACGACCTGCCGCTCACCGATATCGTCGGCCAGTTTCCTCTTCTTGACCGGCGGCATGCCGAGCCCGCTCAGCCAGCGGTCGAGGAAGAACAGCGGCATCGCCTTGCTGCGCACCATGACGGTCAAGCGGCCGTCCACCACATTGGTATGCTGCGGATTGAGCTCGAAGATCTCGCGCACGACCGACATCGGCAGGGCAAACTTGCGGCCCTGCACGGTCACCATCAGCGTCGGCAGGATAGCGAGCGTGAGCGGCACCTTGATCTTGAGGGTGGTACCGACACCAAGGTTGGAGTCGATTTCCACGCTGCCGTTGAGCTGCGCGATCCGGGTCTTCACCACGTCCATGCCGACACCGCGGCCGGACACATCCGACACCTCGGTCTTGGTCGAGAAGCCGGCCATGAAGATCAGGTTGAAGCAGTCCTCGCGCTCCAGCCTGGCGGCCGATTCGGCATCCATCAGTCCTTTCTCGACCGCCTTGCGCCGCAGCACTTCCGGATCCATGCCCTTGCCGTCGTCGGAAATCGTCAGCAGGATGTGATCCCCCTGCTGCGCGGCGGCGAGAGTAATTCGACCGGTGCGGGGCTTGCCGGCAGCCTCGCGCTCGTCCGGCATCTCGATGCCGTGGTCGACGGCGTTGCGGACCAGATGAATCAGCGGATCCGCCAATGCCTCGACCAGATTCTTGTCGAGATCCGTCTCCTCGCCGACCAGCTCCAGGTCGATCTGCTTGTTCAAGCCACGGGCAAGGTCTCGCACCAGCCGGGGGAAGCGGCCG
>JAJUFY010000069.1 GCA_029263635.1 Ectothiorhodospiraceae bacterium
AGCGCGGCGGGCGAGAGGGAGCGGGCCTTCAGGCTGTATGAGACCGAGGCCCTGCCGAGGTTGCTGCGGATCGACGAGTACTCCGTCAGGGCGGATGAAGAAATCACCAACATGGTGACCCGCGCGACCGATCAGATCGTCAAGGTTCAGCGCAACGCCCTGCTGTTCGTGGGCGTTCTGCTGGCCGTCGCGGTAGTGCTGGCGACGGCGCTGGGGGCATGGGTGTATCGCGCGGTGGTGCACCGTGTCGCCAGTGTCCGGCAGGCGTTCCGGGCCGTGGCCGACGGCGATCTGACCGTCACCATCCCGGCCGACGGCAAGGACGAGATCGCCGAACTGGCGAAGGCCTTCAACGGCGTCAGCGCCGGCCTGCGCAATGCCTTCAGCGAAATCGGCCGGAGCATGGAGCGCTTGCGGGAAGTGTCCCGGGCGCTGGCGTCCGGCTCCGAACACACGGCCAACCGGGCGCGTACCCAGCAGACCGAGATGGACATGGTGGTCACCGCCATGAACGAGATGGCGACCACCATCGCCGAGGTGGCCGGCAGCGCCGAGCAGGCAGCCGTCAGCGCCCGCGAGGCCGACAGCCTGGCGCAGCGGAGCCGCGCCGAGGTCGACAATACCACCCGCGCCATGCAGGTGCTGGCCGAGCGCGTCAAGGAAGTTTCCGAACGGATCGGAAAGGTGCGCCTGACCAGCGGCGAAATCGGCACGGTGCTGGAAGTGATCCAGGCCATTGCCGAGCAGACCAACCTGCTGGCGCTCAACGCCGCCATCGAGGCGGCCCGCGCCGGCGAGGCCGGCCGCGGCTTTGCGGTGGTGGCCGACGAGGTGCGGACCCTGGCCAACCGCACCCGCGACTCGGCGGGTCAGATCGTCGCCGTCATCGAAACCCTGCAGTCGGATGCCGAGGTTGCGGTGGAGGTGGCCGACAGCGCGGTGGTCCAGGCCGAAGAAACCAGGCGCAGCTCCGAGGAAACCGCGCAGTCGCTGCAGGCGATCCTCGCCGCCATTACCGACATCTCCGACCGCAACGCCGGCATCGCCGCCGCGGCGCAGGAGCAGAGCCATGTCGCCCAGGAGATGGACGGCAACATGGTGCGCATCCACGATGCCTCCCGCGGGACGCTGGAGGAGGCGGAGAAGGCGCGTACCACCAGCGCCTCGCTGATCGAACTGGCTGAGAACGTGGCGATCCAGATCAGCCGTTACCGCGTCGCCTGAGCCGCCGGGCCGGGCCTTCCATGACCGGCAGGGAGGGCGAGTCGACCTCGCCATTCCTGCCGGTTTTTGCATGTTTTTGAAATAGATGAAATTTTTCTCGCAATCCGGCATAATAGTGCCGTTTTGCACTGCCCGGCGGCACTTTTTTGTGTCTGCCGTCGGGCCGCAACGGCGACTATCTGGCTGTATCGCGCCCCAGCTGTCTCCCCGGGCGCCACGGATTCGAGGGAGTGCTATGCAGGCTTCGCAACCGGCGATTTCATACGAGAAGGGGCGGTACCAGGAAACCTGCGGCCGCTGTGGAGCCGTCTACGAGGTCGTCGTGATCGGCGGGCCGATGGCGAAGAGTTCGCAGGAGCAGGTCGAGGAGTACAACTGCCCGGAATGCGGACGGACATCGCGCTGCCGCGGGGCCGCGCCGCCGCGGATCACGCTGCTGTCGAAGCGGACCGATCGCGCCTGAGGCAGGCGGTATCGTGGCCGGGTTTCCGACGGACGAATAAAAAAAGCCCGCCGGTGATGCCGGCGGGCTTCTTGCCGTCAGCTCAACGGCAGGCGTCGTGCCTGCCGCCTGCTTACCAGCGGGAGCCGTTCCGGGCCGGGCGCTGGCCCATCGGCTTGCGGTCTTCCGCTTCGTTGATGCGCAGGTCGCGGCCGCCGAAATTCTTGCCGTTCAGCGCCTGAATGGCGGCATCGGCGTCTTGCGCGCCCATCTTCACAAAGCCAAAGCCGCGGGGACGGCCGGTCTCACGGTCGCTCATCAGGCGGACCGAATCCACTTCGCCATAAGCTGCGAACAGGTCGCGGACTTCGTCTTCAGTGGCAGTAAAAGGCAGGTTGCCAACGTAGATGGACTTCATCTAGTTCATTCACTCTCAATACACGCGGCGCCGAAAATCGGTATTTCCGCTAAAGGGTCATGGTGGTACGTCCGGCAGGCCAGCGCGAAGGAGCGGTGGAAGGCCCGATGCACCCGTGGGATCGAGACCTCTCTTCCTTGAGGATCCAGTGAAGACGAGGCGAAGACCTCGGAATCGGCAGGGATCACAGAGATGAGCAGGCGACGAACCAATGCGAACGATACCGGACTCCGGGCCCGAGCACAAACAATTTTGCTGGTGAATTTCCTAGGCCGGCTTGCTCACCATCAGAAAGATATTCACCAGCGGCAGGATGGTGGCGATGCTGCCGGCCACCATCCAGACCCGTGCCAGCTGCCAGTAGCGGGGCGGCAGTTCGACTGCCCCCACGGACCGGCGGGCAAGCCGCGCCTGCCCCAGCTGGACCGGGACCAGGACCAGCAGCCACAGCAGGCCGGAAACGGCGAACAGGCCGAAGCCCCAGGCCAACCAGGGTGTGGCGGCAATGGCGGCATGTCCGCCCGCCATGGCCAGTCCTGTCAGCAGGATCAGGACCGCGCCCGGCAGGGTGAAGACGGCATCTGTCAGGAGCACCAGGCGGGTCCCGAAGGCAATCACCGGCGGCTGCCGGCTGCGGTCGGCGACGGCTTTCCAGACCGCCGTCACGACGATGTTGCCGACAAACAGGACAACGCCCAGCACGTGCAGAGTCTTCAGGCTCAGATAATCCATTGCAGTCTCTCCGCTCATGTTGCTGATGGCAACTTGCTTGACGGCCGCAACATACGCCTCTATGTTTTCGCCGTCAACTTAAAGGTGGATCATGAGCTCAGAAACTGGCCGCACTCGCCCCTATCACCATGGCGATCTCCGCCGGGCATTGATCGATACGGCGCTGCAGATCCTGCAGGAGGAGCAGAACTGGGAGTTCACCCTGCGCGAGCTGGCTCGCCGGGCCGGCGTCAGCCACGCGGCGCCGTACAAGCACTTTGCCGACAAGCGTGAGCTGCTGGCGGAAGTGGCGGCAGTAGGGTTCCGGGCGCTGCGGCAGGCCATGGAAGCGGCAGCGGCCGGGCATGAAGGAGAGCCGGAGGAACTGCTGGCCGTGCTCGGCGAGACTTACGTGGCTTTCGCCCTGGAGTCGCCGGCGCGCTTCCGGCTCATGTTCGGTCCCGTGCGCGATGACGAGCCGCCGGTGCCGGCCCTGCAGAGCGCGGCAGGCGAGGCCTTCGAAGCGCTGCGGGCGGCGGGGGCGGGCAGCGGCGGCGGGGAGGTGGACACCCGCACGCTGGCGGCCTGGTCGCTGGTGCATGGCCTGGCGACGCTGCTCATCGACCGCCGCATCCCCGGCGCGCCGTCGGATACGGCCGGCACCCGGGCACTGGTCGCGCGGATCATTCGCGCATCCGTGCGAGCGCCGGCCTGAGGCTCAGTCGCCCAGCGCGCTCAGCCGGTCCGGCTGGACGATCTCGATCCAGTAGCCGTCCGGATCCTTGATGAAGGCGACGTCCTTCATCTTGCCCTGGTCCGGGCGCTTGACGAATTCCACGCCGTTCTCGTCGAACCAGCGCACCGCCGCGTCCAGGTCCGGAACCGAGAAGCAGATGTGGCCGTAGCCGCGCGGCTCCTCGTTGCCGTTGTGGTACTTGAAGTCCGGATCGTCTTCCGTGCCCCAGTTATGGGTGAGTTCCAGCACGGCGCGCTGGCCGAACATCCAGGCCGTCCGTGCCTGCGGGTCTTCCGGGGCCTCTTCGCCGGCGTCCGGGCCGATCAGGAAATACAGCGAGAACTTCATCTCGGCGAAGTCCAGCTTGCGCAGCAGCCGCATGCCGAGGACGCGGGTATAGAAGTCCAGGGAACGCTCCGGATCCTTGACCCGCAGCATGGTGTGGTTGAACACGAAGCCGCGCGTCTGCGCCGGTGCCTGGGGATGCACCCCGGGCTGGGTTTCCGTATTGAATGCCATATGGCCTCCTGTTGCAGGGGGTGGTTGATCCTGGCCGTGCTGTTGCCACGGCCGGCGCCGCCAGATCCGAAGTCCGCAGCCGGCAAGCTTCCGGCCGGCATCGGTGCTCGGGGGGATCGGCGCGCGCTGGCGTCGGCGGGCTCGGCCGCGGACGCAGGAGGAGGGTAACATGCGGCGCCACGGTTTTTGGGTTCTGGCAGCCAGGCCGCCGCCTGCGCCGCGGCAGACACGCCTTGCGCGCGGTTGCCGGAGCTTGCCGGGGATGAACGGGACCGCTGCGCCCCCAAGATTGCCTGCGGGGGAACGCCTTAGGGAGGCACGCGCATGCAATGTCCCAACTGCAAGGCCACGCTGCTGATGGCCGACCGCCAGGGCATCGAGATCGACTACTGCCCGCAGTGTCGCGGCGTCTGGCTCGACCGCGGCGAGCTGGACAAGCTGATCGAGCGCTCGGCGCAGGCCGCCCCGGCGCAGGTCGCTTCGCGACCGGCCAGCGCCTACCGGGAGCCGCACGAGCAGAACGACCGCTATCACGGCAAGCGGCGCAAGAAGCACGGCCTGCTCGGCGAGCTGTTCGACTTCTAGCCGTTGCCGCCACGGCCGGTTCGCGGACCGGCAGCCGCAGCCCGGGCAATCGGCTTATAATGCCCTGCTGTTACAGCAGTTTGACCCGGAGGGCGGGCCATGTCTTGGTTTAAAGTCGTGCTGCGGGGCGAGAATTTCCTGCTCAACCTGACGGGCGAGCCCGAATTGCTCGGCTTTCGGGTCACGCACTACGTCAAGGCCGGCGACGAGGCGGAGGCGGAGCACATCGCAACGATTCTCGTGCGCAAGAACCAGCATCTCACGCGCGCGCTGCTGAATCCGCCAGAGAACCCAACCCGGCTCGAATGCGAATCGGTCAAACGCGTCTGGTGGCGGCGTAGCAGCCAGGATGGTCGCTATACCTATTGGCACATGGAGTCGTCCGCCGCTGACAGCGACGCGGCTTCCGGGTCGGCAGCAGAGCCTGCCGCATCCTAGCCGACTGTCAGTCGATCGTCGGTAATGGCTGTGCCGCGGCCAACGAGGCTGCGGCTGCCACCATTTCGTCGACATGATCCAGATCGGGCTGTGTCGCAGTATCGCTATGCCCACTGGCAGTGTTGATACCGAGCGCTGTGTTCATGGGGCAGACCCTTGTTATGGCCGTTTCCGTAATGGCCGCACCGCCTGCTATGGCAGCGATTCCGGCCAGGCTGTGCCGGTGTCGATAGCCCCAACCTATCAGTAGCGGGCCTGCCACCGCACGCATCGACCGGTCCCAGGACCCGACATTCTCGCGCATTCGCACCTCCTTAAGAGGCATCGACATCGAGCCGGCTGCTGGTAAAACCAAGGCTTGAGGGCTGCAGGTGGAGATACCGGTGGAGAGCGATGCCCCTCACTCCGACTTGCCGCCAAACTGCAACCGAGCCAGCTCCGCATAGAGCCCGCCCTGCTGCAGCAGGGCCTCGTGCGAGCCGATGGCGACGATGCCGCCGCGGTCGAGGACCACGATGCGGTCGGCCCGCTGTACGGTAGCCAGGCGGTGGGCGATGACGATGGTGGTGCGACCTGCCATCAGCCGTTCCAGCGCCTGCTGGATCAGCTGCTCGCTCTGGGAGTCGAGCGCGCTGGTGGCTTCATCCAGCAGCAGGACCGGAGCCTTGCTGAGGAGCGCGCGGGCGATGGCAATGCGCTGGCGCTGGCCGCCGGACAGGCGCACGCCGCGCTCGCCCAGGAAGCTGTCGTAGCCCTCGGGCAGAGCGGCGATGAAGTCGTGTGCCTCAGCCGCCCGGGCGGCGGCCTCCACCTCGGCGTCGCTGGCGTCCAGACGGCCGTAGCGGATGTTGTCGCGGGCGCTGGCGCCGAAGATCACCGGATCCTGCGGGACCAGCGCCAGCTGCTCGCGCAGGGCAGCCAGGGGCAGCCGGCGCAGCTCGATGCCGTCCAGGCGGATGGCGCCCCGCTGCGGGTCGTAGAAGCGCAGCAGCAGCTGCAGCACCGTGCTCTTGCCGGCGCCTGACGGGCCGACCAGGGCGACGGTCTCGCCGGGTGCGATCTGCAGCGTGAAATCGACCAGTGCCGGCTGCTGCGGGCGGGACGGGTAGGCGAATTCGATGGAATCGAAGTCCAGCCGGCCGGGGCCGGCCGGCGCGATGATTGGCTGCGCCGGTTCCTGCACCTGGCTGCGGGTCGCCAGCAGCTCGCCCAGCCGCTCGGCGGCGCCGGCGGCGCGCTGCACGTCGCCCCATACCTCGCTGAGCGAGCCGACCGAGCCGGCCGCGATCACCGCATAGAGCACGAACTGGCCGAGCTCGCCGCTGCTCATGCCGCCGCCGATCACGGCCCGTGCGCCTATCCACAGCACCAGCACTATGGCGCCGAACACCAGCAGGATGACGATGGCGGTGAGCGCCGCCCTGGCCCGGGTGCGCCGTATCGCGGCGGCCAGTGCCGCCAGGGTGGCGGCGCGGAAGCGCGCGTGCTCGTACGGCTCGCGGGCGTGCGCCTGCACCGTGCGCAGGGCGTTCAGCGATTCGCCGGCCAGCGCGTTGGTATCGGCGATGCGGTCCTGGCTGAGACGGGAGAGGCGGCGCACCCGGCGGCCGAGCACCACGATCGGCAGCACCACGAACGGGATGACGATGGCGATCAGGCCGGCCAGCCGCGGGCTGGTGGCGGTCAGCAGCACGGCGGCGCCGAGCAGCATCAAGGCGCTGCGCAGCGCCACCGAAGCGCTGGAGCCCAGCACGGTCTGCACCAGCTCGGTATCGGTCGTCAGCCGCGACAGCAGCTCGCCGGTGCGGGTGGTCTCGTAGAAGCCGGCGTCCAGGTGCAGGAGATGGCGGTAGACGGCCTGGCGGATGTCGGCCACCACCCGCTCGCCGAACACGGTGACGCAGTAGAAGCGCAGCGCGGTCGCGGCGGCGAGTACCACCGCCACCGCGAACAGCCCCAGGAAATAGCGGTTGATGGTGTCCGCCGCCTGGGCCGAAAAGCCGGAGTCGATCACCAGGCGGAACGCCACCGGCAGGGCCAGGGTCGCCGCCGCGGCGACCACCAGCGCGGCGACGGCGACGAGCAGCAGGCGCCGGTGCGGCCGCACGAACGGCAGCAGCGTCAGCAGGGCCGGCCTGGCAGATAAGCGCGGCGGGATGGATGCGGACCGGTTCACGATCGGTCAGGACTCCAGGGCGGTTTGCCGGTAGCGGGTCGCAGCGGCGCGATCTGCGCGGGGAGCGGCCGCGGTTGCGACCGCACGGCTGCCGGCCGGCAGAGCCGGTTCAGGCGTCGGTTTCGACGCAACGTATCAGAATCACCGAGATATTGTCCGGCCCGCCGGCGTCGTTGGCCGCCTCGATCAGCGCCTCGACCGCGGCGGCATCGGTCTGCTCGGCCAGCACCGCGGCCAGCTCGCTGTCGGCCAGGGGCTTGCTGAGGCCGTCCGAGCAGAGCAGGTAGACATCGCCGGGAGCGAGCCGGCTGTCGATCAGCGTATGCTCGAAGCTATCGTCCAGGCCCAGCGCCCGGGTCAGGATGTGCTGGTAGGGCGTGCGGCCGGCCGCTGCGGCGGGGATCGGACCATCCTCGACCATCTGCTCGGCGACGGTGTGATCCCGCGTCAGCAGGGTCAGGACTCCGCCGCGCCAGCGGTAGCAGCGCGAATCGCCGGCATGCAGGATGGCCGCCTGCTCGGCCTGGGCCAGCAGCGCCACCACGGTAGTGGCCATGTCCTCGTAGCCGGCATGGGTCTGCTGCGCTTCCCGCAGTGCGGCGTTCGCTTCCGCGCAGGCCGCCGCCAGCCGTTCGGCCGGCGCCGCCGCCGCCGTGAGGGCGTCGGAGTCCAGGATTCGGGCCACCGCGAGGCGGCTGGCGAAGGCGCCGCCGGGCTGGCCGCCGACCCCATCGGCGACGACCGCGATCATGCCGTCCGGCAGCGCGCGCTGCCCCAGGCTGTCCTCGTTGACCTCGCGGCTACGCCCGCGGTCGGTTCTGCCGTGTACGACGTAGCCAATACCCATGTCCCTATCCCGTCTGCAGTTTGGGCGCCGCCCGGCGCAGTGCCTGGGCCATCTCGCGGCCGCTCTGGTAGCGGTCGCCCGGCCGTTTGGCGAGCGCCTTGTTGACGATGCGGCTGGCGCTGTTCGGCAGCTCCGGCCGCAGGCGCCGGATGTCCGGGTGCCGGGCCTCGCTGATCTGATAGGCGAGCCGCGCGACGTTGTCGGCCGTGAACGGCAGCTTGCCGGTGAGCAGCTGGTAGAACGTTACGCCCAGGCTGAAAAGGTCGGCCGTGCCTTTGGGCTCGTCGCCGGCGAACTGCTCCGGGGCCATGTACGACGGGCTGCCGAGCACGGTGCCGGTACTGGTGCGGCGGGTATCGCCCACGCGGGCGATGCCGAAATCGGTGATCTTGACCGTGCCGGCCTCGGCGTCGTAGATCAGGTTGGCGGGCTTGATGTCGCGGTGAATGACGCCGCGCCCATGGGCGTAATCGAGCGCCTCGGCGACTTCTGCCAGCAGCGCGTAGACGGTGGCGACCGGCAGCAGCCGCTCGGGATCCGTGTACTCGCTGAGCGGCCGGCCGCTGGCATAGTCCATGGCGATGAAGGCCAGTTCGCCTTCCTCGCCGACGTCGTACACCGTGACGATATTGGGGTGGCTGAGCCGGCCGGCAGCCTCCGCTTCCCGGAAGAAGCGCTCCTTGAATTCCTGCACCTCGTCGCGCGGCAACAGCGCCATGTCCAGGGTCTTGATGGCGACGCTGCGGCTGATCTTGGGATCGACGCCCAGATAGACCACGCCCATGGCGCCGCGGCCGAGCTCCCGCTCCAGCTGATAGCGGCCCAGCACCGGCTTCTCGACGGCCTCCGGCATCACCAGGGTGCTGGCGGTCGACAGCCGGGCGGCAAGCAGGGTGGTGGGAGCGCTGACCTGGGCCAGCACTGCCAGCCGCTCCTGGACGTCGCGGTAGCCGCTGTCCTGCTCGGCGCAGACGGCGAAGATGTCGCGCGCATTCGCGTACTGGCGGCGGCGTTCATGGGCGATCGCCAGCTCGTACAGCAGCTCCAGCCGCTCGGGGTCGGGAGTGACCGCCAGCAGCTGTTCCCGGGCCGCGTCCAGCTCGCCCTGGCGGATCTGATGGCGGGCGAGCGCCAGCCGGGCTGTGTCGGCGTTGCGCCGCAGGCGCTGGCGGTCTCGACCGGCGTAGGCGTTCAGCGCCGCCAGCGGATAACCGGCGAGCAGCATGCCGTAGGTCCCGGCGAGGACCAGCCACTGGCGCTGGCCGAGCTG
>JAJUFY010000043.1 GCA_029263635.1 Ectothiorhodospiraceae bacterium
ACGCCGCCGGCAACAGAGAGGTCCCCGCTTCCGACACCGGGCGCGCCATCCAGCCGCCCTCAAAAAAAAGGGCGAAACATATTACCTATGCGCAAGGGGCGGCGCAAACAAAAAATCTTGCGCGGCCCGCTCAGGTCAGGCGAAGCGGATCGAAGAGGCGCTGGTGCTCGGCGATGGCAAAGCGGTCGGTCATGCCGGCGATGTAGTCGGCCACCGCCCGGGCGCGGCCGGCAGGGCCCTGCTCGGCTTCGAGCGCCGCCAGCCGCGCCTGCTGCTGGGGCGGCAGCAGCAGCGGGTCGGCGAAGAACGCCTCGAACAGCGCGGTGACGATGCGCTTGGACTTGCTCACCATGCGGTAGACGCGGTGGTGGCGGTAGAGGTTGCGGAACAGGAAACTCTTGAGGCGGCGCAGCTCGCGCCGTACCGGGTCGCTGAAGCGGATCAGCGGCTCCGGGTGCCGGCGCACCTCATCGATATCGGCGACCTGGGCGTCCTGGATGGCCCAATGGCTGGTCTCGATCAGGTCGGTGACCAGGTCATTGATGAGGTGGCGTACCACCTGGTAAGTCAGCCGCCGTTCCGGCAGCGCCGGCGTTTCACGCTCGACACGGGCAAACAGGGCGCCGACCAGCGGTGCCTGCCGCATCTGGTCGATGCTGAGCAGGCCGGCGCGCAGGCCGTCGTCGATGTCATGGCTGCTGTAGGCGATCTCGTCGGCCAGGTTGGCGAGCTGTGCCTCCAGGCTGGGCTGCGTGCGCTCGAGAAACCGCTTGCCCAGTTCGCCGAGCTCGGCGGCTTTGGCGCGGCTGCAGTGCTTGAGGATGCCTTCGCGGGTCTCGAAGGTCAGGTTGAGGCCGGCGAAGTCGGCATAGCGCTCTTCCAGTTCGTCGACGATGCGAATCGACTGCAGATTGTGCTCGAAGCCGCCGTAGGGCTTCATGCAGGTGTTGAGCGCGTCCTGCCCGGCGTGGCCGAAGGGGGTGTGCCCCAGATCGTGGGCCAGGGTGATGGCTTCCAGCAGGTCCTCGTTGAGGCCCAGCACGCGGGCGACGGTGCGGCCGATCTGGGCAACCTCCAGCGTGTGGGTGAGGCGGGTGCGGAACAGGTCGCCCTCGTGGTTGACGAAGACCTGGGTCTTGTACTCCAGCCGGCGGAAGGCGGAGCAGTGGATGATACGGTCGCGGTCGCGCTGGAATTCGCTGCGGAACCGCGGCGCCGGCTCGGGGTAGCGGCGGCCGCGGCTGCGGGCCGGGTCGGCAGCGTAGGGCGCGCGGGTGATGGTGGTGCCGAGCAACACCATGGGGTTCAGGCGCCGGCGAAGTGGGCGAGTGTGCGGGCCAGGGCCGTGTCGTCGAAATCGCCGGTGACCACGGCCTCGCCGAGCGCGCGCAGCAGGACCAGGCGCAGCCGGCCGCCCAAGGCCTTCTTGTCCACCGCCATCAGCTCGCGGAAGCGGTCGGGCGCGATGGCCGGTGGCTGCAGCGGCAGCTCGGCGGCAGCGAGCAGAGCGCGGACCCGGGCGAGATCGGCCTCCGTGAGCCAGCCGAGCTCACGCGACATATGCGCCGCCATGTGCATGCCGGCCGCCACGGCCTCGCCATGCAGCCAGCTCTGGTAGCCGGTCTCGGTCTCGATGGCGTGGCCGAAGGTGTGGCCGAGATTGAGCAGCGCGCGGTCGCCGGCTTCGCGCTCGTCGCGGCCGACCACGGCCGCCTTGTCGCGGCAGGAGCGCTCCACGGCCTGGGCCAGTGCCTCGGGGTCGCGCGCCAGCAGCGCGGGCATGCTGGTCTCCAGCCAGGCCAGAAATTCTGGATCCAT
Organism: Ectothiorhodospiraceae bacterium; assembly: GCA_029263635.1. Taxonomy (GTDB): domain Bacteria; phylum Pseudomonadota; class Gammaproteobacteria; order Nitrococcales; family AK92; genus JAAYIK01. The sequence goes on from JAJUFY010000043.1 coordinate 1,819, forward strand.
GATCAGGCCGTACTTGATGACCTCCGCCAGGCCGGCCTTGAGCTCGCGTTCCGGCAGGGTGGTGAGCGTATCCATGTCCGCCAGCACGCAGCGGGGCTGGTGGAAGGCGCCGATCATGTTCTTGCCGAGCGGATGGTTGACCCCGGTCTTGCCGCCCACCGAGGAGTCGACCTGGGCCAGCAGCGTGGTGGGGATCTGGATGAAGTGCACGCCGCGCTGGTAGGTGGCGGCGACGAAGCCGGTCAGGTCGCCGACCACGCCGCCGCCGAGCGCCACCAGGGTGCTCTGGCGGTCGAAGCGGCGTTCCAGCAGCACGTCGTAGACCCGGCTGGCCGTCTCCAGCGTCTTGTGGCGCTCGCCATCCGGCAGCACGACCGACGCCGTCTCGAAGCCGGCCAGCATGGCCTGGACACGTTCCAGGTAGAGCGCGGCGATGGTGTCGTTGGTGACGATCAGCACCTGCCGGCCGGCGATGTGCGGTGCGATCAGGTCGGCGCGCAACAGTTCGGTGCCGATGTAGATGGGGTAGCTGCGATCGCCGAGGTCGACGGTAAGTGTGCGCATGAGGTTCCGGTCTGCCTAGCTCTGCTGGTCGCCGAGCGCCTGCAGCTGCCGCCTGATCCCGTTCAGGATGGTGCGCGCATTGCCGCGTTCGGTCGACACGGTGATGTGGGCGATCTCCCGGTACAGCGGCTGGCGCTGCTCGAACAGAGCCTGCAAGCGCGCGCGGGGATCGTCCGTCTGCAGCAGCGGGCGGTTCTTGTCCTTGCGGGTCCGCTCCAGCTGCTTGTCGACGGAAGCTTCAAGATACACCACCGCGCCGCGGCTGCGCAGATGGTCGCGGTTTTCGGGCGTGACGACGGCTCCGCCGCCGGTCGCCAGGACCACCCGTTCCAGTCGGGTGAGCTCGTCGATCACCGCGGCTTCCCGGCGGCGGAAGCCGGCTTCGCCTTCGATGTCGAAAATCAGCGGGATGCTGGCGCCGGTGCGCTCCTCGATCACCCGGTCGCTGTCGAAGAACGGCAGGCCGAGCTCCTGCGCCAGCCGCTTGCCGACCGTGGTCTTGCCGGCGCCCATGGGGCCGATGAGAAAAATCCGGTTGATGCGCATGGTTCTGGTCTGGTCCTGCAAAAAAGAAAAAGGGCCCAAGGCCCCCTCTTTTGTACGTTCTTGTGCGCGTTCTTGCGAGTTCAGTTTGCCCTGAGCGATTCCTTCAGGATCCTCGGCGTGACGAATACCAGCAGTTCGCTGCGGTCGTCCACCTTGGTTTTGGACCGGAACAGCCAGCCGATGAGAGGCAGCTCGCCGAAGAAGGGAACCCGTCGGATGCCATGGCTGGTGGTCTGTTCATAGATCCCGCCCAGCACTACGGTTTCGCCGTTGTCGACCAGGACCTGGGTGGTCACGGACTGGGTGTTGATGCTGGGGACATTGTTGCCGCCGATCAGCTCGATGTTGGGGCTGTCCTTGCTGACCTGCAGATCCAGCAGCACCCGGTCGTCGGGGGTGATTTGCGGGGTCACCGTCAGCCCCAGCACGGCTTTCTTGAACGAGACGCTGGTCGCGCCGCTGGAGCTGGCCTCCTGGTACGGAATTTCCACGCCCTGCTCAATGGTGGCGGCCTTCTGGTTGGCGGTGATGATGCGCGGGCTGGAGATGATGCTGCCCCTTCCCTCGCTTTCCATGGCCGACAGCTCGAGCTGCAGCAGGTGGCTGCCGATCTTGCCGATCGCCAGGCTGAAGGCGCCGGCGGGATTGGCAACCGGCAGATCGACGATCAGGCCGGCCTCGTTGCCATCGGGCGACAGAAAGCCGACGTTCGGCCAGCGGTCCCCGTATTCGATATAGCCCTGGTTGGTACCGCCCCCGACGATGAAGCTGTCGCCGCTGCGCGACTCGCCGGCGGCGCCGAAGCGCACGCCGAGGCTTTCCGAGAAATTGTCGGTGGCAAGGACGATGCGCGATTCGATCAGGACCTGGCGGACGGCGATGTCCAGCCGCTGCACCAGGGCACGGATCTGCTCCAGGTTCCGGGCGGTGTCCCGCACGATCAGGGTATTGGTGCGGGGATCGATGTTGACCGTGCCGCGCTCCGACAGCAGGGAGGCCTGATCGCTCCTGAGCAGGGCCGCCAGTTCGGCGGCCTTGGCATAGTTGATCTGGATGAACTCCGAATGCAGCGGCGCCAGCTCCTGATTCTGCCGCAGGGCTTCCAGCTCCATACGCTCGCGGGCGGCGATTTCCGCCGCCGGCGCCACCAGCACCACATTGCCTTGCCTGCGCTGGTCCAGGCCCCTGGTCTTGAGGATGATGTCCAGTGCCTGATCCCAGGGCACGTCCTGCAGTCGCAGGGTGATGTTGCCGCTGACGGTGTCGCTGACCACGATATTGAGGCCGGTGAAATCGGCGATCAGCTGCAGCACCGCGCGAACCTCGATGTCCTGAAAGCTGAGCGACAGGCGTTCGCCCGTGTAGCGCCCTTCCTCATGCCGGCGGGCATCCTGCCGGTCCGGAACGACGGGCTTGAGTTCCACCGTGAACGTGTTGCCGGTCTGGTAGGCGATCTGGTCATAGGCCGTGCCCGGGGTCACGACCATGCGCACGTTTTGGCCGTGGCGACGCATGTCGATGGTCTTCACCGGGGTGGCAAAGTCGGTGACGTCCAGGCGGCGTTGCAGTCTGTCCGGCACGCTGGCGTTGAGGAAGTCGGCAATGATCTTGCCGCCTTGCTCGCGGATGTTGACGGCGGTGGACGGATTGGACAGGCCGACGACGATGCGGCCGATGCCCTCTTCGGTACGCCGGAAATCGATGTCCTCGATCGCAGCGGCCGCGCCTCGCTGCGCGGGGGCGGCGTCGGCAGGCGGCTGGCTGCCGGGGGCGTGGAGCAGCAGCCGGATGGCGTTGCCGCTGGTCTGCAAGTCGTAGGGCACCAGCTGCGTCAGTCGGACCACGACCCGGGTCCGGCCGTTGGCGCTGACCGCGGTCACGCCCTCGACGGCGCCAAGGCCGATATCGATCGAGCGCTCCGGCAGCCGGTTGTCGGTCGCCGGCAGGTCGATCGCGATGCGCGGCGGGTCTTCGATGGCAAAGGAGTGCGGCGTGCCGGGCGGCTCGTCCAGCGTCATGGTCAGCTGGACCCTGTCGCCGCTCAGGCTGACGTAGTCGATGCCCGTCAGTGCGCGGCCCCAGGCGTGCTCGGCTGCGACCAGGGCCGTCAGCAGCAGGCCGGCGGCCGGCAACAGTCGCCGCCGGCGGCGTCGGGCAGCCGGCGGGCGGGGGGAGGTGGTGGTTATTGTCATTCAGTCGACTCCTGAGAACGTCATTCGTTGGCACCGAGCACGGCTTTGCGCTCGATCCAGCCGCCGGCCCCGTCCGCGACGAGCTCCTGCAGCAGGACCTGCGATTCGCTGATGGCGACGATGCGCCCGTGATTCTGACCCAAGTAATTGCCGGTCTGTACCCGATGGATGATGCCGCGCGGGTCGCGGATGAGCGCCCACAGCCGGTCCTGACGCTGCAGGATGCCCACCATCCGGAGGGTGTCGAGCGGGAACTGCTCAAGCAGCTCCCGCGGGCGCGATGGGTCCGGCTGCGGGCCGCGATGCCGTCCCGGCGGGGCTGGCTGGCCGGCGCCGAACCGTGCGAACGGGTCGCGCAGCGGCTCGTCCGGATAGACATGGGTTTCCAACGGCCCGACTTCGGGGATGGGTTCGAGCGGCGAACCGGGCCGTGCCTTGACTTCCGCGATGTAGCGCTCGAGATCGCCGGTATCGTGCGGGCAGCCGCTCAGGGAGAGCGCCAGCAGGGCCGCGAGGATAAGGCGCACGCCGGTCGGCCTGGCGGCCCGAGAACGTCGTTCGGACATCATCATTGCGCTCCGACGTCGTCCAGGTACCAGTACGTCTTGGCCAGCAGCTCCATGGTCAGTCCGCCGCCGTCGCCGGATCGCTGGATGGAAATATCGTGCACCGTGACGATGCGCGGCAGGTTGGCGAGATCGCTGATGAAGCGGGCGAACTGGTGATAGCTGCCCCGCGCTCGAATGGCTATCGGCAGCTCGGCATGGAACTCCCGCTGGACTTCGGCCTGCGGCCGGAACAGCTCGAACTCCAGGCCGTTGGCCAGCCCGGTCTGGGAAATGTCGTCCAGCAGCTTGGGTACGTCCGCCTGGCTCGGCAACTGGCTTAGCAGCGCGCCGAACGAGGCCTCCATGTCGATCAGCCGCTGCTGGTAGGCGGCGAGGCTGGCAGCGCGCTGCTGGCGGAGCTCGAAGCCTTGCCTGAGCTCGGCTTCCCTGGCCGTGAGCCGCTTGAGGGCCTTGGCCTGACTGTTCCAGTCCAGATACCAGCCGCCGGCGATCACCAGCCCGAACACGAGAACCGCCGTCGCGAGCTTGACCGGACGCGGCCAGTTGGCAGCGTCCTGCAGATCGAGGTTGTTCAGCTCGGCCAGCTTCATGCCGTTCCTCAGGCGCCTTTTGCCTTGTCGAACCGACGCCGCTTCGAGACGTCGTCCTGCTGCCCGGCCTGCTGACTGACCTGCAAGGTGAACTCGCTGAGCCGGCGGCCCTGTTCGGTCTTGACCTGAATCACGGCCAGGCGCGGATCGTGCAGCCAGTCGGAGGCGTCAAGCCGGCCCATGAAGCTGGATATCCGGGCGTTGGACTCTGCCACGCCGCTGAGCACGATGGTGTCCTGGGTCTGTTGGACGCTGGTGAGGTAGACCCCGTCCGGCAGGGTGACGGCCAGCTGATGCATCAGGCGCACCGCCAGCGGCCGTTCCTGCTGGAGGGCCTGCACCACGTCCATGCGGGCTTTGAGCCTCGCTTCGGCTGCCTCCAGTTGCCTGATCCGGGCGATCTTTTGGTCCAGCTCGGCGATTTCCTGCGCGAGCATCTGGTTGCGGTACTGCTGGTGACGGATGCGGCCGTCGTAATAGCCGTGGCCGGCGGCCCAGACCCCCAGGCCGGCCACGGCCGCGGCCGCCAGCAGCAGCGCCAGCCGCTGCTGGCGCTCCTTCTTGCGTTGTTCCCGCCAGGGCAGGAGGTTGATCTTCGTCATGTCAGTCGAACCCTCTCAGCGCCAGGCCGCAGGCGGTCAGCATGGCCGGAGCGTCCTCGGCCAGCCGCCGGGCCGGAAGATCGGAAGCCGCTGTCATGGCAAGGAACGGATTGGCGACCAAGGTGGCGGTACCGGTCGCGAACCGGACCGCAGCCGCGATACCCGGGATGGCGGCGCAGCCGCCGGCCAGCAGCAGGAGGTCGACCTGGTTGTGCTGGCTGGCAGCGAAGAAGAACTGCAGGGAGCGCTGCACCTGCCGGGCCAGGGCGTCCCGGAATGGCGCGAGGACCTCCTTGCCATAGTCATCCGCAAGCGCCCCCAGCCGCTGGGCCCGAACGGCTTCCTCGTAGGGAATTCCGTAGCGGTTCATGACGGCTTCCGTCAGCTGTCTGCCGCCGAATGCGTGCTCGCGGGTATAGACGAGGCTGCCCTGCTCGATGACGGCAAGCGTGGTCATGCTGGCGCCGATATCGACGATGGCGATGACCTGGCCCTGGCCGCCATCGGGCAACTGCGGGGCAAGCAGAGAAAAGGCGGATTCCAGCGCATAGCTTTCGACATCCACCACCTTGGCGGTCAGCCCGGCCATGTCCAGTACGCCGACGCGCGCATCGACATGCTCGCTGCGCGACGCCACCAGCAGCACGTCGACCGCGTTGCTGTTATGCGCGGAGGCGCCGAGCACCTGGAAGTCGAGGCTGACTTCTTCCAGCGGGTAGGGGAGGTACTGGTCGGCCTGCAGTTCGATCTGGGCGTGCAGCTCATCGTCGCTGAGCCCGGCCGGCATGGTGATGATCTTGCTGATCGCCGCCGAAGCGGGCACGGCGATCGCGGCGCACCGGGTCTTGGTGCGGGAACGTTTGACGACGGTGCGGAGGCAGGCGGCGACAGCGCCTGGATCGGCAATGGCGTTTTCGACCAGAGCGTCAGGCGGCAGCGGTTCGGTCGCGCAAGCCTCGATGCGGTACCGCGAGCCCTGCTGCCGCAACTCGAGGAGCTTGACCGCCGTGGAGCCGATATCGATGCCCAGGAGCGCCGCCGTGCACGATTTCCTGAACAGGGCCACTTCGGCTTTTTTCCTTGTTGATAGTCGAGTTAGCCACAATAGTTCAGAACGGCATTTGCTAATATGGCTAACTATAGAACAAGGCGTCAGAAACGCGGTAGTACCCGGTCACAGCAGCAGAACCTCCCCTGATATACTCTCTGCCTTCCGATTCGGACATGGCTGGTCCTGATGAAACTGCCGTTACGCTTCCTGACGTATTCGATCGCGGCCCTGATCTCGCTGGCCCTGCTGGGTGCTGCCGGGATCGGTGTCGGTTATGCCATTCTCGCGCCCAGGCTGCCATCGGTGGAGGTCCTGCGCGACGTCCAGTTCCAGGTACCGTTGCGGGTCTATACCGCCGACGGCGCGTTGATCGCCGAGTTCGGCGAAAAGCGCCGGGTGCCGCTGGACTACGCGGAGATCCCGGTGCGGATGATCCAGGCCTTCATCGCCGCCGAGGACGACCGCTTCTTCCAGCACCCGGGGGTCGACTACCAGGGCATTCTGCGTGCGATCTGGAACCTGGTGCTCACCGGCGAGCGCAGCCAGGGCGGCAGCACCATCACCATGCAGGTGGCGCGCAACTTCTTCCTGTCCAGCGAAAAAACCTATCTGCGCAAGGCCAACGAGATCCTGCTGGCGCTCAAGATCGAGCGGGAGCTGACCAAGGAGCAGATCCTCGAGCTCTATCTCAACAAGATCTATCTGGGTAACCGGGCCTACGGGGTCGGAGCGGCGGCCCAGGTGTACTACGGCCGGCCGGTCAACGAGCTGACGCTGGCGGAAATCGCCATGATCGCCGGCCTGCCGAAAGCGCCGTCGGCCTACAACCCGCTGGTGAATCCGGATCGTGCCCTGGCCCGCCGCAGCTATGTGCTGCGGCGCATGCAGCAGCTAGGCTTCATCTCGGATGCGGAATACGCCATGGCGGCGACGGCGCCTATCACGGCGCGGCCGCACCAGGTGGCGGTGGAAGTCGAAGCGCCCTACGTCGCCGAGATGGCGCGGGCCGAGATGGTGGAGCGCTTCGGGGAGGACGCCTATACCGGCGGCTATCACGTCTACACCACCATCGACGGCCGGCTGCAGCAGGCTGCCAATGCTGCGCTGCGGGAAGCGCTGCTGAACTACGACGAGCGGCATGGCTACCGCGGGCCGGTGGCGCGCGTGGAGGACGCCGATGCGCTGCGCTCGCCGGAGCAGGCCAGGCAGGTGCTGGCGAAGTACCGGGCGTCCGGGAACATCCGCCCGGCGCTGGTGACCCTGGTCGATTCGGCCGGCGCCAGCCTGCTGGTGCAGGGCGAGGCGCAGTTGCAGGCCCTGTCGTTCGAAGGAATGAAATGGGCGCGCCGCTTTGTCAACCGCGATGTGGTATCGGATCCGCCGACCGAACCGGCCGATGTGCTGGCGCCGGGCGATGTGATCTACGTGCGGCCGGATGCCGAGACAGGCTGGCGGCTGGCGCAGCTGCCCGAGGTCGAGGGCGCGCTGGTGGCGGTGTCGCCCCAGGACGGCTCGCTGGTGGCGCTGGTCGGTGGTTTCGATTTCTTCCGCAGCAAGTTCAACCGGGCCACCCAGGCGCTGCGGCAGCCGGGCTCGGCGTTCAAGCCGTTCGTGTATTCCGCCGCCCTGGACAAGGGCTTCACGCCTGCCACGATCATCAACGACGCGCCCGTGGTGTTCCGCGACGAAGCCCTGGAAGGGACGTGGCGGCCGGAGAACTACAGCGGCCGGTTTTACGGGCCGACCCGCTTCCGCGCAGCCCTGACCTATTCGCGTAATCTGGTGTCGATCCGGATCCTGCGCGATATCGGCGTGGCGTACGCCGTCGACTACATTCAGCACTTCGGCTTCCCGCGCGACCGGCTGGCCCACAATCTGTCGCTGTCGCTCGGCAATGCCAGCATCACGCCGCTGGAACTGACCGCCGGTTACACCGTGTTCGCCAACGGCGGTTTCCGGGTCCATCCGTATCTGATCAGCCGCGTCGAAGCCTCCGACGGCAGCGTGCTGTACGAGGCCAATCCGGTGCGGGTGTGCGACGGCTGCGAACAGGCCGAACAGCAGGTCGAGGAAGCCGGGCTGCAGGAGGTCGCGCTGGAACCGCAGCAAGCCCCGAACCGTTATGCCGAGCGGGTCATCAACCCGCAGAACGCCTACATCATGACCACCATGATGCGGGACGTGGTCCGCTACGGAACCGGGCGCCGGCTGCTCCAGCTCGGCCGCGAGGACTTGGCCGGCAAGACCGGCACCACCAATGATCAGCGCGACGCCTGGTTCTCCGGCTACAACGCCCAGCTGGCGGCAACCGCCTGGGTCGGTTTCGATCAGTTCCAGCCGCTGGGAAATGGTGAAACCGGCGCGACGCTGGCGCTGCCGATGTGGCTGGAGTTCATGCGGACGGCCCTCGACGGGATGCCCGAGCAGCCGCTCAAGCAGCCGGAGGGCCTGGTCACGGTACGTATCGATCCGGAAACCGGGCTGGCTGCCCGCGCCGAGAACCAGGACGCGATTTTCGAGGTGTTCCGCGCCGACAGCGTGCCGCCGCTGGAGCCGGCGAGCGGCGGCGATGCCACGGCCCGTCAGCCCGAGCAGAGCCTGTTCTAGCCGGCGACAGGGGAGGTAACAGCCATGCCGAAGCGCCCTGCCACGACCAAAGACGCGCGCATGCGCCAGCTGGTGACGCAGGAAGCGGCCCGCATCATGGCTGAGGAAGCCATCAGCGACTACCTGGTCGCCAAGCGCAAGGCCGCCGAGCGGCTGGGCGCGCCGGATACGCGCAACCTGCCGACCAACCGCGAAATCCAGGATGCCCTGATCGATCACCAGCGCCTGTTCGGCGGCGCCGGCCGGCCGGCGCTGCTGCGCCGGCTGCGGCAGGTGGCGGTGGAGGCGATGGAGTTCCTGCGGCGGTTCGAGCCGCGCCTGGTGGGTTCGGTCCTGCACGGTACCGCCACCGAGCATTCCGACGTCAATCTGCACGTGTTCGCGGAAACGCCGGAGGAGGTCGCCTTTTTCCTGATGGACCAGGGCATACCCTACGAGGTGGTCGAGCGGCGCTTCCGCTTCGGCCGCGAGGAGCCGGTCGGTGTTCCCGCCTACCGTTTCGTTGCCGGCGATGTGCCCGTGGAGCTGGCGGTCTTCTCGGTCAACGGGTTGCGCGAAGCGCCGCGCAGCCGCATCGACGGCCAGCCGATGGTGCGGGCCGCGCTCGGCGCCGTGCGCGAACAGCTTGCCGCGACCTAGCCGCGACCCAGGCGCCGGCTGCTGGAAGCCGGAGGCGGACGGCGCGCCGCCTCGAAGCAAAAAGGCACCGGGAGGATGCTCCCGGTGCCTTTTTCGTGAGGCGCTTTGGTGCCGCTCGCCTTAGCCGCGGCGGTCCACCGGCACGTAGTCGCGCTTCGGCGCGCCGGTGTAGAGCTGCCGCGGACGGCCGATGCGCTGCTCGGGATCGGTGATCATCTCCATCCACTGCGCGATCCAGCCCGGCGCCCGGCCGAGGGCGAACAGCACCGTGAAGAACTCGGTCGGGATGCCCAGGGC
>JAJUFY010000142.1 GCA_029263635.1 Ectothiorhodospiraceae bacterium
GAAAAGCATGGGGGCAGAGCCATGAGCTTCATGCCCGGAAGCGAGAGACTGGAAGCCGGTTGCTACCCGTAAGAGGAAGTCATCGTGCCCAGCACTAGGTTTTCTGAACGAGGCTATGAACCTGCTCATCTGTCATGAAGCTGACTTCAACGTACCTCGTTTCCTCAAGAATTGGCACTTAACTACATCCTTAAGGGAGCTAAGGCTTAAGCCCAGACGTTGAGCGCCTTCTTCACAGCATGGGGGAAACGACAGAAAAAAGGGGGGGATGCCGCGGTTCATTGTCAACCGCCAACCAATGGTGACCATGAGGTCCATAATGCACCAACTGGCAGCACCTATATGCCGGCACTAGCCAACCAAATTGACCTTGGTAACCACAGCACATGCCAAACGGCAATGGCCCAGCAGCAGAATCAACGGTTGCTATTACTGCTGCAATCCCTGTCACGCGAGTTGATCCCGTGCAGCTCATGCCGACGACTGGAACTTAGCCTAAGCTCTGCTTGAGCCGACGCAGATTTAGCTGCGTCGGCTCAAGCGGTTGGTTAGACAACCCGCCGCCACAGGAGGTGGCAATGAGTGTGGACGACTGGCAAGAAGAAGCCCGGCAGATGATTGGCCGGGCGGTGCTGGCGCCGTCGAGCCACAACACGCAGCCGTGGCTGTTCCGAATTTCGGAGCCAGACATCGATCTCTATGCCGACCGCCTGCGGGCGCTGCCAGTCAACGATCCGGAGGGTCGTGAGCTGGCGATCAGCTGCGGCTGCGCGCTCATGAACCTGCGTGTCGCAGCCGCCAGCAACGGTTTCGGGGTGAATGTTCGGCTTGTTCCCGAGCCTGCAGAGCCGGACCTGCTGGCGCGAGTGTCATTCGGCGAGCACTCGGGCGCATCCTCCGAGGAGGCTCAGCTTGCGGATTGCATCGACCGCCGCCGCACGTACCGCAAGAGTTTTCTGCCTCGGGAGGTGAGTGATGCTGTTGTCGAGCAGCTGATCCAGGCGGCGCAGCGGGAAGGCGCGTGGCTGCGGCCGCTTTCGATCGAAAGCGACAAGCAGCAGGCGGCAGCTTTGGTTGCCACGGGGGATGCCATGCAGTGGGCCAACCCGCGCTGGCGGCGGGAGCTGGCGGGCTGGATGCGCCCGCGCCGCCGCGGTGATGGATTGACCGCTTCAGCCCTGACGGCGCCGGTCGTTCGCTTCGTTGTTCGCAGCTTCAACATGGGCAGCGGTATCGGGGCCGAGGACCGCGAATCGGCGGAAACCTCGCCGCTGTTGGCCGTCCTCAGCACTGACGGCGATCAGATGAGGGATTGGCTGCTGGCCGGTCAGGCGCTGCAACGCATCCTGCTCCTTGCCTGCCGACTTGGGCTGCAGGCCGCCTTTCTGAATCAGCCCATTCAGGTTGCGTCTTTGCGGCCGCGGCTGCAGCGCCTGGCCGGTGACGCGTTCCCGCAGATCCTCCTGAGCATCGGCTATTCGAACGAAGAGATCCCGCCCACGCCGAGAAGAGCGCTCGATGAGGTCATCGTGGCGGCCGAGTAAGAGAGCGCCTGCCGTTTAGCGGGCGGGTGCAGCGGGCGTTATTAGGTCTTTATACCGCGCTGAACCGGAACGTTAACCGTACAAACAAGAGCCAGGCCGGCGCGTTCGCAGCAGCTTTTACCCGAGCGCGGACTAGTATTACCTGTATGCCGGGTTGCCTGGGCATGCGCCGAGCTGGAAGGGCTGGGCCAGCCCCCGCTTCGATGGTCTGCAGGCACTCGTTGATGCCGTTCCTGTGCTTCGATGCTCCCGCTGCGGCCAAGGGGTTCATGCCGGGCCGATATGGAAGGCTTGGTCAGGGGGCCATAGATAGGCCTGTTCCAAGAGGCTGGCTGGGCCGGGTTGCGACTGGGCAGGCGGCGTGGCGACGCAACCTCAGGATGGCGGTGTGCCGAAGTTGTTACTCCGTCGTTTCGAGATTGCGTCGTCGCTGCCGCTCCTCGCAATGACGCGGCAGCGGGCAGGGCGGGCGGCGCTTAGCCACCGAGCAGCCTGGCTGCCGGAATGGATGCACACAGTCACTCATGGAGCCTGGAGGAGGAACCGCCGATGAAATCCCGTGCCGCCGTCGCCTGGGAAGCAGGCAAGCCGCTGAGCATCGAAATGGTCGACGTTGAGGGCCCCAAGGCCGGCGAGGTGCTGCTGCGCATGGTCGCCACCGGCGTCTGCCACACCGACGCCTACACCCTCTCGGGCGCCGACCCGGAAGGCATCTTCCCGTCCATCCTCGGCCACGAGGGCGGCGCCATCGTCGAGGAAGTCGGCCCCGGCGTCACCAGCGTGGCGGTGGGTGACCACGTGATCCCGCTTTACACGCCCGAGTGCGGCAAGTGCAAGTTCTGCCTGTCCGGCAAAACCAACCTGTGCCAGGCGATCCGCGTCACCCAGGGCAAGGGCCTGATGCCGGACGGCACCAGCCGTTTTTCGCTGAACGGCAAGATGATCCACCACTACATGGGCACCTCGACCTTCTCGGAGTACACCGTGCTGCCGGAGATCGCGGTCGCCAAGATCAGCAAGGAGGCGCCGCTCGACAAGGCCTGCCTGCTCGGCTGCGGCGTCACCACCGGCATCGGCGCGGTGCTCAACACCGCCAAGGTCGAGCCGGGCTCCACGGTAGCGGTATTCGGCCTCGGCGGCATTGGCCTGTCGGTGATCCAGGGCGCGGTCATCGCCAAGGCCGAGCGCATCATCGGCATCGACATCAACCCGGCCAAGTTCGAGATGGCCAAGGCGCTCGGCGCCACCGACTGTATCAACCCCAACGACTACGACCGGCCGATCCAGGAAGTCATCATCGACATGACCGACGGCGGCGTGGACTACTCCTTCGAGTGCGTCGGCAACACCCAGCTGATGCGGCAGGCGCTGGAGTGCTGCCACAAGGGCTGGGGCGAGTCGGTGATCATCGGTGTTGCCGGCGCCGGCGAGGAGATCTGCACCCGGCCGTTCCAGCTGGTGACCGGACGCGTCTGGCGCGGCTCGGCCTTCGGCGGCGTCAAGGGCCGCTCGCAGCTGCCGGGTTACGTCGATCAGTACATGCAGGGCAAGATCAGGGTCGACGAGATGGTGACCCACGTGCTGCCGCTCGAGCGCATCAACGAGGCCTTCGACCTCATGCACGAGGGCAAGACCATCCGCACCGTGATCAAGTTCTGAGATCGCGCCGCCGGGGCCGGGTACCCCGGCGGCGTTTGGGGGCAGGTGCGGCTTCAGCCGCGTCCTTCCGGTGTTGCTGCCTGCGCCGGGGAATGCGGCTGAAGCCGCGCCTGCGATATGGCCGTTCACACCGGCCGGCCTGACGGACGCGCGCTCGCCGCGCCGGACCGGATCGTTCGTACGAGGAAGATCATGAGCAAGCGCTTCGAGCAACTTGAGACCCGCCGCTGCTTCGATGGCTGGCAGAACCGCTACCGGCACCGCTCGGAAACGCTCGGCTGCGACATGGAGTTCGCGGTATACCTGCCGCCGCAGGCGGCGACCGGCCCGGTGCCGGTGTTGTACTGGCTGTCCGGGCTGACCTGCACCGACCGCAACTTCGTGGAAAAGGCCGGCGCACAGCGCTATGCCGCGGAGCTGGGGATTGCGATCGTCTGCCCGGATACCAGCCCGCGCGGGCTGAACATTCCCGGCGAGGACGACAGCTACGACCTCGGCACCGGCGCCGGCTTTTACGTCAATGCCACCCAGGCGCCCTGGGCGCCGCACTACCGGATGTACGACTACGTGGTCGAGGAGCTGCCGGCGCTGGTCGAGAGCGGCGACCTGCCGATCCAGGCTGACCGGCGCGCCATCAGCGGCCACTCCATGGGCGGCCACGGCGCGCTGATGATCGCCCTGCGCAATCCGGGCCGCGACCGCTCGGTATCGGCGTTCTCGCCCATCGTGGCGCCGAGCCAGGTGCCCTGGGGCCGCAAGGCCTTCACCGCCTATCTGGGCAGCGACGAATCGGCCTGGCAGGCCTACGACACCGTCGCGCTGATCGCCAGCGCCAAGGAACGCCTGCCGCTGCTGGTCGATCAGGGCGAGGCCGACGAGTTCCTCGCCGAGCAGTTGCGGCCGGAGCTGCTGGAGGCCGCCTGTGCCGAGGCGGGGCATCCGCTCACCCTCAACCGCCGCAGCGGCTACGACCACAGCTATTTCTTCATCGCCAGCTTCATCGGCGACCACCTGCGCCACCACGCCGCAGCGCTGGGGCTGAAGAGCGCATAGTCAGCGCCGGCCGATGCCGCTCGCGGCTTGATCGAGGGCGGCATCGGTGTCGCCGCCTTTTTCCGTAGGAGCGGCCCTAGCCGCGAACCTCTCCCGCATCGCGACGGGGACGTCGCTCCTGCGGGTGCCGGCGCCGGGCGTTTATCGCGCCGGCACCAGCCGCTGCCGCTGCTTGGCGTTGGCTTCGATCGCGTCGCGGTCGAACCACCAGGGCAGCAGTTCGCCGGCGAACCAGGGATCGAGCTGGTTCTTCTGGTGCGGGTGGAACTGGCGCTCCACCACGCCGCCGCTGACCACTGCCAGCAGCTTCTCGTCGTCGGCCAGATCGGCCACCAGCCGCAGCGAGGCGAAGAACTGCACGTCGTAGCTTTCGCCGAAGGCATAGCGCGCCCGCTGCACCGTCTCGCCCGAGCCGTCGTAAGGCTGGGCGGCGCGGCCGGCCCAGTCGCGGCCGAAGCCGGAGCGCCGGACGGGGCTGTCGAACTGCAGGCGGTGCGCGTCGCCCCATCGCCACTTGGCCGGATCGGCGCCGTGCTTCGCCGTCAGATCCTCGCGCACCTTGGCGGCGGCGCGGCGGATGATGTCCGGTAGCGTTTCCACCTCGGGGGTGCGCACGTCGTCGAACCAGGCGGAGGCCGGTGTGGCGATGAGCTGGTCGAAGCGCCCCTGCCACGTGTACCAGTTCTTCAGCCAGGCATCGGCCAGTTCTGCGCCCAATTCGTCGATAAAGGTTTCATAGGCGATCTGCTGATACAGCGCCTGGTAGATCAGCGGCGCCGTCTGATCTGCCTGGTCGCGATTGTCCCAGGCAGTGAGGATGGCGACGAAGTCGGCGTGCTCCGGTACGCCCTGCAGGGCGTCGAGAATGGCCGGCTTCAAATGCCGGACCTGCAGGTTGTGGGTATCGCGCATCAGGCGGACCTGATCGGCGACGTCCATGCCGTTCCCGGCCTCCAGCACCTGGCCGATGCGCTCATAGCGGTAGCTGGGCGAGAAGAACGACGAGTAGTCGTACGGATAGCCGTCCGGCCGGTTGTCGTGGTTGGCGGTGGCCACCCAGCCGCGCGCCGGCGCCAGCTGGCCGGGCATCTCGGAGGGCGGAATGAAGCCCATCCAGTCGTCTTCGCCCGTGACTTCCTTCGGGTACAGCCCCTGGCCGCTGCGCCGCACCGGCACCCGGCCGGTGGCGCGGTGGCCGATGACGCCGTCCTTGTCGCCGAAAACGTAGTTGAAATAGAACACGTCCATCTGCTGCACGGCGGCATCGACGTCCGCGGCCGAGTGCGCCACCAGCAGGCGGTCGAGTCCGATCTCCGTGCCTGTCACTTCCGCCGCGGCCAGCCGCAGGCTGAGCAGGCGGTCGCCGTTCGGTCCAAGCGGCTGCTCGCTGATGATGGGGCCGCGCACGGTGTGGCGGATGGTCATGGTCTCTTCGCGGAAGCCGCCCTCGGCCGTGTCGTCCTTGATCCGCAGCGTCTCCTCGCGGATCTCGAAGGGGCGGATCCGGTCGCCGTCCACATAATGGTCCGGCTGGCCGGGGGCGATTCGCTCGATGAACAGGTCCTGGCTGTCGCCGTAGGAATTGGTCACGCCGAAGGCCACGCGCTGGTTGCGGCCGACGATCAGGCCCGGCGTTGCCGGCAGGGCGGCGCCCACCGCGCTGACCTCCGGGCTGAACAGGCCGATCGGAAACCAGATGCCGGGCAGCATGCGGGCGTCCAGGTGCGGGTCGTTGACCACCACGGCGGCGCCGCTGGCGGATTTCTCCGGCCCGATCGCCCAGTTGTTGCTGCCGACGGCGATCGGGGCC
>JAJUFY010000060.1 GCA_029263635.1 Ectothiorhodospiraceae bacterium
ACTGGCTCCGGCTACTTCAACGTCTACCACAACAACTTCGAGGGACGTCGCCTCTGGCTCTCGGCAACCTACCAGTTCTGAGGCGGAATGCTTTGCACGGATAGCGATCGGCTCAGGGACGAGCCACAGAGTTCCTGCCCACGCGTGATACATGCGCACGTGGGCGCCGTTCTTGCGGAAATCCCTTCATGCTGCGCAACCTCTGGTTCCAACTGCACTGGCTCCTGGGCATCACGGCCGGCATCGTGCTGGCGGTGGTCGGCGTCACCGGCGGCCTGTTGTCCTTCGAGCAGGAGATCCTGCGACTGCTGAATCCGGGCGTGATGACCGTGACACCGCGCCCCGAACCTCGGCTGTCGCCCGACGCGCTGCTCGCCCGGGTTGCCGAGGCGGCGCCGGAGAAGCGCATCATCTCCCTCGTCCTGGCGGCAGCGCCCAACGACGCTGCCACCGTCACCTTCGCCGGCAGCGGCCCCAACGCCCGCCGCGGCGAAACCGTCTATCTCGACCCCTATACCGGCGAGCTGCTGGGCACGCCGCGCGGCCGGGAGTTCTTCTTCGACGTCATGCGCCTGCACCGCTGGCTGCTCGCGGGCGACGTCGGCAAGCAGATCGTCGGCGCCTCCACCGTCGCGCTGATCGTGCTCTGCCTGAGCGGGCTCTATCTGCGCTGGCCGCGCCGGCTGTTCGACTGGCGGGTCTGGCTCACCTTCAGCTTCGCCCGCAAGGGCCGCAGCTTTCTCTGGGACCTGCACGCCGTTGCCGGCACCTGGGCGTTGCTGCTGTACCTGTTGGCCTCTATCACTGGGCTGTACTGGTCCTACGAGTGGTACCGCAACGGCCTGTTCGCGCTCGCCGGGGTCGAGCGGCCGACCGGCCGCGGCCCTGGCGGCCCGCCGGCGGCAGGCAGCAGCTCAGAAGAACCGGCGCGGCCTGCACTGGATCCGGCCTGGCAGGTCTTCGAGCAGTCGGTGGCCGGCTACAGCACCGCTCGCCTGCAGCTGCCGCAGCGCCCCGGCCAGCCGCTGACCATCACCTATCTGGATCCCACGCCGGCCCACGAACGCGCCTTCAGCCGGATCACCATCGCCGGCGATGCGGTACGCAGCTACGAGCGCTATCAGGACAAGCCGCTCAACGAGCGGCTGATGAGCAGCATGCTGCCGCTGCATTCGGGCAGCTATTTCGGCACTCCGGGCCTGGTGCTGATGATGGTGGCGAGCCTGGCCATGCCGCTGTTCACCGTCACCGGCTGGATGCTGTACCTGGACCGGCGCCGCA
Source organism: Ectothiorhodospiraceae bacterium (assembly GCA_029263635.1). Classification (GTDB taxonomy): domain Bacteria; phylum Pseudomonadota; class Gammaproteobacteria; order Nitrococcales; family AK92; genus JAAYIK01. Next base: position 1,282 of record JAJUFY010000060.1, read on the forward strand.
AGAAAAAAGCCAAGCTGGCCGCCGCCAGCGCCGTCACCACGGCTGCCCCCGCCAGCGGCGCCAAGCCGGTACTGATTGCCTACGCCAGCCAGAGCGGCACTGCCGAGCGGCTGGCCTGGCTCTCCGCCGCCACGCTGCAGGCGGCCGGGCTGCCGGTGGCGGTACGGCCGCTGGGCCGGCTGGGGCCGGAGGAACTCTGCAGCTACGACCGCGCCCTGTTCGCGCTGGCCACCTTCGGCGACGGCGAGGCGCCGGACAATGCCCGCGCCTTCGTGGCGCGCATGGCGAAAGCGCAACCGATGCTGAGCGAGCTGCGCTACGGGCTGCTGGCGCTGGGCGACCGGGCCTACAGCCGTTTCTGCGGCTTCGGCCGCAGCGTCGAAGCCTGGCTGCGCGACCGCGGCGCCCAGCCGTGGTTCACGCCGGTGGAGGCCGACGGCGATGACGAGGCCGCGTTCAGCCGCTGGCAGCAGCAGCTCGCCGCCGTCACCGGCACTACCGCTCCGGCCTGGCAGGCGGACGCCTTCGGCCGCTGGCGGCTGGTGCGCCGGCAGTGCCTGAACCCGCACGGCAACGGCCTGCCGACCTTCCATCTGGAGCTGGAGGCGGTGGAGCCGACACAGGCCGACTGGCAGGCGGGCGACCTCGCCGAGCTGCGGATCACGGCGGACCCGCCGCTGCTGCGCGAATACTCGATCGCCTCGATCCCGGCTGACGGCCGCCTGCACCTGCTGGTGCGGCAGGTCCGCCGCGCGGACGGCAGCCTGGGCCTCGGCTCCGGCTGGCTGACCGACACCCTGGCCGAAGGCGCCGAGGTCGCGCTGCGCATCCGCCGCAACAGCGGCTTCCACGGCCCCGAAGCCGGCCGGCCGATGATCCTGATCGGCAACGGCACCGGCATCGCCGGCCTGCGCGCCCATCTGCGGGCCCGCGCCCAGGCCGGCGCCGGCCGCAACTGGCTGCTGTTCGGCGAGCGCAACGCCGCGCACGATTTCTATTACCGCGACGAGCTGCTCGCCTGGTCCCGCGCCGGCCTGCTCAGCCGGCTGGATGTCGCCTTCTCCCGCGATCAGGCGCGAAAGGTGTACGTGCAGGATCTGCTCCGCGCCGAAGCCGACCGGCTGCGGCAATGGCTGGCGGACGGCGCGGCGATCTATGTCTGCGGCAGCGTCGACACCATGGCGCCGGCAGTCGAGGCCACTCTACGGGAACTGCTCGGCGGCACTATGATGGACGAGCTGCTGGCACAGGAGCGCTACCGGCGCGACGTGTACTGATCCATTCCAAGCAACGACAAGAGGTAATTCCATGCGATTCGCCCGCCTGCTGCTACTGCTGGCCCTGCTGCCGATCGGCACCGCCGCCGCCCACGGCGACCACGACGATGCCATCCGGATCCGGATCCTGCTGGGCGAGATGTACTTCCAGGTCGACGGCCAGGCCAAAGGCGAGCCGCTGCGCCTGCAGGCCGGGCAGGACTACGAGCTGGTATTCGAGAACGTCGGCGCCATGCAGCACGAGGTCCTGTTCGGCCGCGAGCTGGTCAAGAAGGACGGCCGGCCGGTCGGCTATCGAACCAACCTGCTGGAAGACGTCGAAGTCGAGATCGCCGCGGTGCAGACGGTCGACGGCAAGCCCAGGCAGTTGCTGGTCGAGGCCAACGGCTTCGAGGAGCTCTACCTGGATCCCGGCGCCAGCGTGACGCTGGGCTTCGAGCTGCCGGCTGCCGCCAAGGGCCGCTGGGAGCTGGGCTGTTTCATCGCCGGCCACTACGAGGGCGGCATGAAGCTGGACCTGGTGGTGGAGTAAGCCGGCGAAGGCTGGCCGCGCACTGCTCACCGGCAATGCGAGCGCGGCGAAGCGGTCTCGAAACGGCAGGGTACCTGCCGTTGCGACTTTGTCGTCTCGAGATTGCTTCGTCGCCTTGGCCTCCTTGCAGTGACGGGATAGGCATCGTCATTGCAAGCGATAAGCGAAGCAATCTCGGGCTGACGACGTGTCGTCCGACAATGGTGCCCCGTCCCGAGATTGCGTCGTCATTCCGCTTCCCGCAACGACGGGGAATGGCAGCCGCTCCTGCATCTAGCAAGGCGGCTGCAGGCCCTTGCTGCTGCTGGGGCGTTCCCATCCCGGCAGCGTCCAAAGCCTTTTCTCCCGAGGATGCCGCCCCATTGATTAACGACGAGGGCGCCACGCCGCATCCCTTCACGGCGCCCGGAGGCTATCGTCATGCTGACTTCTGCACTCGCAGCGCTGCTGGCCGTCGGTGCCCCGTCGGCACCGGCCCCCGCCTCCAAAGTCCAGGACTGGGAAACCGTGGTCACCGATGACGGTGCCGGCAGCCTGACCTTTCGCGCAATGACCTTCGAGGAAAACAAGGGAGCGGATACGCTGGTGCTGTCGCTGGACCGGCTGCCCGGCCAGTGCGACCAGATCCTGGTATCGCTGGCGGTGGTCGGTGCCGAGGAACACGGCCTGCCGGGCGGCCTGCTATCGCCCAACTATCTCGGCGAGATGCAGGTCGACAAGCGGGCGCCGCGCCGCTTCGACTACCGGTTCCTGACGGATCCCAGCTTCGACAACGTCATCCTGGTCCAGCTTACCCACTGGGACGGCGACGACAATCTGTTCCGGGAAGTGCGCAACGGCAGCAAGTGGCGGTTCCGCTTCGACATGGACGGCGAGGTCCATTCCTGGCGTTTCTCGCTGATGGGGGTTTCCGCCGTGCTGGAGCAGACCTACCAGGCCTGCACGGCGCACAACGACCCCGGTTCCGGCGAAGAAGTACCGGCCCAGGCCAAGCTGGAAAGCAAGTACCGGATGTGACCGCCGGCCGCCCCTGCGGCCGGCGGCGTGGCACCGGCTGCTCAGGCGATGCTGGTGCCGCCGTCGACCGCCAGGTATTGGCCGGTGACGTGGCGCGACGCCTCGCTGGCGAAGTACACCACCGCGCCCTTGAGGTCCTCCTCGCCGCCCAGCCGCCGGAGCGGCGCCATGGCGATCGCCCTCTCGGCCAGCGTCTCCAGCACGCCCTGCGACATCTTGGACGGGAAGAACCCCGGGCAGATCGCGTTGACGTTGATGTTGTACTTGCCCCACTCCGCCGCCAGCGCGCGGGTGAAATTCACCACCCCGCCCTTGCTGGTGTGGTAGGCGATGGCGGTCATGGCGGTGGAACCGCGCAGCCCGGCGATCGAGGCGATGTTGATGATCTTGCCGGCCTTGCGCGGGATCATGCAGCGGCGCGCCACTTCCTGGCTAACGAAGAACAGCGCGTCGACATTGAGCCGCATGACCTTGTGCCAGCCGTCGGCCGGGTATTCCTCGGCCGGCGCGCCCCAGGAGGTGCCGGCATTGTTGACCAGGATGTCGATGCCGCCGAAACGCTCGATCACCCGCTCCACCATGGCCGGGATGGTGTCGAACTGCGACAGGTCGCCGGCCACGGTCAGCACCTCGACGCCCAGCCCCTGCAGGTGGGCCGCCGCCTCGTCCAGCTCGGCCTGCTTGCGGGCGGTAATGGCCACCTTGGCGCCCATCTCGCCCAGGGCCTCCGCCATCTGCAGGCCCAGCCCGCGGGAACCGCCGGTGATGAGGGCGACCTTGCCGGTCAGATCGAACAGCGCCTTCACGCTCATAATGTTTGCCTCCGTTGCTGTATGCCGCTGCGGTTCAGCGCCCGGCCAGCGTGTCGAACGCCGCCGTTTCGCGTTCGGCCGCTTCCGCACGCGCCCTGATCAGCGCCTTGATCTTCTTGTGGGGGAAGACATAGAACTGGTCGCGCTCGACCGCCTGCAGCGTCATCTCGGCGATGTCTGCGGCCGGTATCCGGCCGTGCTGCACCGCATAGCGGATGCGCTCCTCGCGCTGCCGGCGCGCTTCCGTCATCGGCGCCGTCTCGGCAAGCTCGGCGGGCCGGTTGCGGGCGGCATCGACGATGGCCGTCGGGAAATAGGCCGGCGAGAGCACCGTGACCCCGATGTTGTCGGCGCCCGCGTCCTTGAGGTCGAACACCAGGGTCTCCGACAGCGCCACCACCGCGTGCTTGCTGGCGTTGTAGATGCCGCCGCCCGGCGCATTCACCCAGCCGGCCGCCGAGGCCGTGTTGACGATGTGCCCTTCGCCCTGCTCCAGCAGCATGGGCACGAAGGCCTTGATGCCCCAGGCAACCCCGTACAGGTTCACGCCCAGCACCCATTGCCAGTCGGCTGCGGTGTGCTCCCACAGCGGGCCGCCGCAACTGACGCCGGCGTTATTGAAGATCACATGAGCGGCGCCGAAACGCTCCTTCGCGAGCCCGGCAAGCGCCTCGACCTGCTCCAGCTTCGACACGTCGACCCGCAGCGTTGCCGTCTCAATCCCCGGCTGCGCCTGCTCGGCGAGCCGTACGGTCTCCGCCATGCCTTGCTCGTCGACGTCGGCCAGCACCAGCTTCATGCCCCGCCGCGCGCAGCAGAGCGCAAACTCCCGGCCCAAGCCGCTGCCGCCACCGGTAATGACGGCAACCTTGCCGCTCAGCTCCTTCATCTCCTCTCCTCCCGGTCGTTGTTCGCCAAAGGCGCCGCGGCCCGAGCGGTTCGCTGCCCGGGCCGCGCCTTCGTCATGCTATTACCGATTCAGATACGGCCGCAGCTCGTGCTTGGCGATGGCGTTGCGGTGCACCTCGTCCGGGCCGTCGGCGGTGCGCAGGTGACGCGCGTAGACCCACATGTCGGCCAGCGGGAAGTCCTCGGTGTAGCCGGCCGCGCCGTGCGCCTGGATCGCCCAGTCGATCACCTGGCAGGCCATGTTCGGCGCCGCCACCTTGATCATGGCGATTTCCTTGGCAGCGACCTTGTTGCCGACCGTGTCCATCTTGTGGGCGGCGTTCAGCACCAGCCAGCGGGCCTGGTCGATCAGGATCCGCGACTCGGCGATACGCTCGCGCCAGACACCCTGCTCCGCCAGCGGCTTGCCGAAGGCGACCCGGTCCACCACCCGCTTGCACAGCAGCTCCAGCGCCCGCTCGGCCTGGCCGATGATCCGCATGCAGTGGTGGATGCGGCCGGGGCCGAGGCGGCCCTGAGCGATCTCGAAGCCACGACCTTCGCCCAGGATCAAGTTGGAGACCGGCACCCGCACGTTCTCGAACAGCACCTCGGGGTGGCCCTTGGGCGCGTGGTAATTGCCGTACACCGACATGTCGCGGACGATGGTCACGCCCGGCGTGTCCTTGGGCACGATGATCTGCGACTGCTGCTTGTGCCGGTTCGGGTTGTCCGGATCGGTCTTGCCCATCAGGATGAAGAACTTGGTGCGCTCGTTGCTGGCGCCGCTGGAGAACCACTTGCGGCCGTTGATGACGTACTCGTCGCCGTCACGGACGATGCTGGTCTCGATGTTGGTGGCGTCGGAGGAAGCGACCGCCGGCTCGGTCATGGCGAAGGCGGAGCGGATCTTGCCTTCCAGCAGCGGATACAGCCACTGCTGCTTCTGCTCCTCGCTGCCGTAGCGGACCAGCACTTCCATGTTGCCGGTGTCCGGCGCGCTGCAGTTGAACACCTCGGACGACCACATCACCCGGCCCATGATTTCGGCCAGCGGCGCATACTCCAGGTTGCTCAGGCCGGCGCCGTACTCGGCCTCCGGCAGGAACAGGTTCCACAGCCCGGCGGCCCGGGCCTTGGGCTTGAGTTCCTCGATCAGCGGCACTGCCGCATAAGCGTTGCCATTACGGGCATTCTCGGCCACTTCCTCGCGGTAGCGGCGCTCGTTCGGGTAGATGTGCTCATCCATGAACGCCTGCAACCGCTGTCGCAGTTCCTGCACCTTGGGGGAGTATTCGAAATCCATGGTCTTGCTCCTGGAGAGACGAAGCCGGCTGTGCCGGCGGGGGGCTGCCGGAGCAGTGCGCACACGCAGCTGCCCACGGTTCCATAGGCACAGCATGCCGGGCAGGGTAGACTCCATCAAATCATAGTTTTAACTACCATCTATAAATGCCATGGATATTAGTCGCATCGACCTGAACCTGCTGGTGGTCCTGGAGGCGATCTATAGCGAAGGCGGGCTTACCCGCGCCGCCGAACGGCTGCACGTCACCCAGCCGGCCGTGAGCTACGCGCTGGGGCGGCTGCGGGAGCTGCTGGGCGACCCGCTGTTCGTGCGGCAGGGCCACGGCATGGCGCCGACCCCGCTGATGCGCACCATGATCGAGCCGCTGCGCCAGGCACTGCAAGGCATCGAGGCGGTGCTCAACGACATGCAGCATTTCGACCCGGCGACCGCCGAACGGCGCTTTACCCTGGGCTGCCGCGATACGCTGGAGTCGCTGGTGCTGCCGCGGCTGCTGAACCGCATCACCCGCGCCGCGCCGAAGGTGGAGCTGGCGACCGTGCATTTCAGCCGGCGCGACGCCAAGGCGGATCTGGTCAGCGGCCGGCTGGACCTGCTGACCGATGCCGTGCTGCCCAACTCCGGCCAGATCCGCCACACCCGGCTGAGCGACGATCGGCTGGCGGTAGTGGCGCGTCAGGGCCACCCGCTGATCGGCGAACAGCTGACGCTGGAGGACTACCTGCGGCTGGGGCACGTGCTGGTCAGCTCGCGTCCGCGCGGACCCGGCGTCGAGGACCACGAACTCGGCCGCCGGGGGCTGCAGCGGCGGGTGGTGTTGCGCTGCCAGCACTACTACGCAGCGCTGCGGGTGGTCAGCGAGACCGACCTCATCGTCACCATGCCGCAGCGACTGGCGCAGACCATCAACCAGCATCTGGGCAACCGCATCCTGCCCTTCCCGCTGGAAGCGCCGCGCCACGGCATCTATCTGCTCTGGCATGCCAACCGCGACAACGACCCGGCCAATCGCTGGCTGCGCGAGCAGATCGTGGCGGCCTTCGCCGAAACGGCAGGCGATGCCGCGCCCGAGGCCAAGGACACGGCATTCCGGGACCAGGATCGCCGCAAGCCGATGCCGCGCAGCGGCGCATAGGCCTGGTCGGCGCCGTCCCGACCGGCCCGTGCCGATAGCGACAGCCTGGGCGGCGGGCCGCGATCTCAGGCATCATGCACAGCCATGCCGGCGCCTAGCGCGCTGATCACCACACACCGATACGCCACGTGGACCCGACCGTCGAACGCACCGTCATCCGTTCCCGCCAGCGCGGCTTCATCGCCGCCCTCGGCGTCGGCCAGATCATTTCCTGGGGCACGCTCTACTTCGCCTTTCCGCTGCTCGCCGTGCCCATGGGCGCGGAATTGGGCTACAGTCGGCCGCAGCTGTACGGGCTGGCAACCCTGGCGCTGATCGTCTCGGGGCTGGCCGCCTATCCGGTGGGCGCCGCCATTGACCGCGGCCTGGGCCGGCGGGTGATGACCGCCGGCGCCATGCTGGCGGGCCTGCTGCTGCTCATCTGGTCGCGCCTGCACAGCCTGGCCGGCCTGTACCTGGTGTTCGCCGGCATCGGCCTGGCGCAGGCCATGACGCTGTACGAGCCGGTATTCGCGGTGATCGTGCGCCGCTTCGGCAGCGACGCTCGCCGCGGCATCACCGCCGTCACGCTGTGGGGCGGCTTCGCCAGCACCATCGCGGTGCCGGTGGCGCAGGCATTGATCGACGCGATCGGCTGGCGTGACACCCTGGCCCTGCTGGGCCTGTGCAACCTGCTGTGCGCCGTGCTGTATCTCCGCGCCATTAATCCGGCCCGGGACGTGCTTCCGACTGCAACCGCCGGCAGCACGGCCACCACCGAGCGCGCCGGCGTGCTGGGCCCGCTGCTGCGCCGCCCGACCTTCTGGGCGCTGCTGGTCGCCTTCACGGTGTTCTACGGCGCCGTCTCCGCGCTGCTGCTGCACCTCTATCCGCTGCTGGTCGAGCGCGGCCTGGAACCGGCCATGGCGGTGGCGCTGATCGCGGCGATCGGGCCGTCGCAGGTGGCGGCGCGCGTGCTGATCATGTGGCTGGCCGGCAGCCGTTCGATCCGCTTCCTCGGCATGGCGACCGCCAGCGCCTTCCCGGTGGCCTTCCTGCTGCTCGCCCTGCCGGCCAACCCCATCCTGCTGTGGCTGTTCGCCATCGTGTTCGGCGCGGCCAACGGCGTCATGACCATTGTCCGCGGCCTGGTGGTGCCGGAAATGCTGACCCGCGAAGCCTACGGCGCCGTCAACGGCGTGCTGGCGGCACCGTCCGCGGTGGCCCGTGCGCTGGCGCCGGTGCTGGCGGCGGCGCTGTGGGCCATCGCCGGCAGCTATCAGATCTTCGTGATCGTGCTGCTGCTCGCCTCGCTGGTGCTGGTCGGCGCCTTCGGCCTGGCGGTGGCGACCAGCCGCCCCGCCGCCGATTGATTCCGGTCCCGGCAGCCTCCACCCGGCGGAGACACGTCCTTGCCACCAGGAGCAGGCCATGCGCCGGAATCCACCCTCGCCTCCCACTGGCCGTCCACTCAACCCGGGCGATGAGCAGCGGCCCGGCACGCCGCAGACCGGCGAGACCCTGTGCTGGGACTGCAAGGGCAGCGGCAGGCTGAGCGGTCGCTCCTGCCCCACCTGCCAGGGCAGCGGCCGGGTGGTGGTCAGCGTCGGCGATGCCTGATCAGGCCTCGGCGGCGATCTGCCGGAACGCCTGGATGAAGGTGGCCGGCTCCTGCCCGCCGGAGATCAGGTACTGGCGGTTGATCACATAGGCCGGCACGCCGCGGATGCCGCCCGCGACGTAGCGCTGC
>JAJUFY010000170.1 GCA_029263635.1 Ectothiorhodospiraceae bacterium
CCCGGGCCTATCTGGAGAAGATCCAGGAGCTGGTCGGCGTGCCGATCGACATCATCTCCACCGGCCCGGATCGCAGGGAAACCATCATCCTCCGGCACCCGTTCGACTGACGGCTGCGGAGCGACGGCTGACAGGCCCGGAATCCGACGAGGATTCCGGGCCTGTTGCGTTTCTGCGGCCAAGGCGGAGGAGTGGTCAGGCAGCGTGTCGGGAGCGCCGTGGCTGCCGGCCGGGAGCGCGGGCGCCCGGACCATAACGAAAAAGGCGAGCTTTAAGCTCGCCTTTTCAAGGATTTGGTGCCGAGGAGAGGACTTGAACCTCCACAGGGTTTCCCCCACTAGTACCTGAAACTAGCGCGTCTACCATTCCGCCACCTCGGCGATGTCGGTTGCTTGCAACCGTCATCGTGACAGGGCGCAGACTTTACCGAGCTGCCGCGATCGTGTCAACGGCTCCGAGGCCGGTTTGTGCACCGAGTTACAGTTGGCGACGGATCGCGTATCCTGCACACCTCATTCCAACAACTGGCAGATTTGATGGCACGGAAGCAGCGAGCAGTTTCCCCTGACCCTTATTTCGAGCGCGAGCAGGCCAAATACGAGCAACCGATTCCAAGCCGGGAGTACATCCTGGAGGTGTTGCGCGAGCACGGCCGGCCGCTTGACCGCGATGAGCTGATCAAGACCCTGAGTCTCGACAGCCCCGAGGCCGTGGAAGCGCTGCGCCGACGCCTGCGCGCCATGGAGCGCGACGGGCAGCTGATCCGTAACCGCCGCCGCGGCTACGTGATCGTCGACAACAAGGACCTGGTGCGAGGGCGGGTGACCGCTCACCCCGACGGCTGGGGTTACGTCAAAGCCGATACCAGCGGCATGAAAGTGTTCCTCTCGCCGCGGCAGATGCGCGTGCTGATGCATGGCGACCGGGTGGTGGTGCGGGTGGTCGGCCTGGATGCCGATGGCCGCCCGGAAGCGGAGCTGGTGGAGGTGCTGCACCGGGAAACCGAACAGGTCGTCGGCCGCTTCCTGCTGGAGAGCGGGGTCGGCTTCGTGGTGCCGGAAAACCGCCGCATCCTGCACGACATCATCGTCCCGGCCGATGCCGCCGGCGGCGCTCAGCCCGGGCAGCTGGTGGTGGCCGAGATCCTGGAGCAGCCGAGCCTGCGGCGGCAGCCAATCGGCCGGGTGGTCAAGGTGCTCGGCGAGCACATCGAAGCCGGCATGGAGATCGAGGTCGCCCGGCGCGTCCACGACATTCCGGTCGACTGGCCGGAGGAGGTGCTGGCCGAGATCGCTGATCTCGGCGACGAGGTGGAGGAAGCCGACAAGGCGGGCCGGGTGGACCTGCGCGAGCTGCCGCTGGTCACCATCGATGGCGCCGACGCCCGCGATTTCGACGACGCCGTCTACTGCGAGCCGACCGCCAAGGGCTGGCGGCTGATCGTCGCCATCGCCGACGTTTCGCACTACGTGCGGCCGGGCACGGCGCTCGGCAACGAAGCCGCCCGCCGCGGCACCTCGGTGTATTTCCCGCGGGCGGTGGTGCCGATGTTGCCGGAGGCGCTCTCCAACGGCCTGTGCTCGCTCAATCCGCAGGTGGACCGGCTCTGCATGTGCTGCGAGATGCAGATCGGCCCGGCCGGGCAGCTGCGCAGCTCGAAGTTCTACCTCGGGGTGATGCGCTCGCATGCGCGGCTGACCTACGACGAAGTGGCGGCCATGCTGATCGACGGCGATCCCGAGCTGTGCGTCAAGTACGCCGATCTGCTGCCGCATCTGCATCACCTGTACGGCGTCTACCAGTCGCTGCGGGCGGCCCGCGAGCGGCGCGGCGCCATCGACTTCGATACCACCGAGACCAAGCTGGTGTTCGACGAGCAGGGCCGCGTCGAGCGGATCGAGCCGGTGGTGCGCAACGACGCCCATAAGCTCATCGAAGAGTGCATGGTCACGGCCAACGTCGCGGCCGCCAGGTTCCTGCTCCGGCATAAGGTGGCCGCGCTGTTCCGCGACCATCCCGGCCCGGACGCGGACAAGCTGGACCAGCTGCGGCAATTCCTGGCCCAGCTCGGCCTGACGCTGGAAGGGGGCGAGGAGCCGTCGCCGAAGGACTATGCGCGGCTGATCCGCAAGATCCAGAACCGGCCGGACCGCAACCTGATCCAGACGGTCCTGCTGCGCTCCATGCAGGCCGCCGACTACCGGCCGGTGAACATCGGCCATTTCGGGCTGGCGCTGGAGGCCTATGCGCATTTCACCTCGCCGATCCGGCGCTACCCCGATCTGCTGGTGCACCGGGCCATCCGCCACGTGCTGACGGGCGGCACGGCCAAGGATTACCCGGTGCGGATGGATGAGATGGTGGCGCTCGGCGAGCACTGCTCGATGACCGAACGGCGGGCCGACGAAGCCAGCCGCGACGCCGTCATGACGCTCAAGTGCGAGTACATGGCGGATAAGATCGGCCAGGAATTCGCCGGGCTGGTCAGCGGCGTCACCTCGTTCGGGCTGTTCGTGGAGCTGGAGGACGTGTTCGTCGACGGGCTGGTGCACATCACCAACCTCGAGAACGATTATTTCCATTTCGATCCGGTCGGCCACCGGCTCACCGGCGAGCGCACCGGCAAGGTCTACCGGCTCACCGACCGGGTGGTGGTGCGGGTGGCGCGGGTCGACAAGGACGAGCGCAAGATCGACTTCGATCTGGTCGCGCACCAGCCGCAGACCGGGCGCGGCGAGTCCGAGATGCGGCCGGTGGAGCGCCGGCAGCCGGCGCGGGGGGTGCGTGGCGGCCGGCACGGCCGGCGGGAGCCGCGGCACGGTCGGGCATGAGCAGTCGGCCTCAGATCATCTTCGGCCTGCACGCGGTGCGGGCCGCGCTCAAGTACGATCCCGGCCGGGTGAGCGAGGTATGGCTGGAGCGTGGCCGTCGCGACGCCCGCTTCCAGCAGCTGGTGCAGGCGCTGCAGTCGCTGTCGGCGACGGTGCACCGGGTGTCGCGCCAGGAGCTGGACCAGCTCACCGGCGGCAGCGCCCACCAGGGGGTCGCCATCGCCTACAGCGGTCAGCCGCCGCAGGGCGAAGACGAGCTGCATGCCCTGCTGGACGGCTTGACCGAACCGCCGTTCCTGCTGGTCCTCGACCAGGTCCAGGACCCGCACAACCTCGGCGCCTGCCTGCGCAGCGCCGATGCCGCCGGCATTCATGCCCTGATTGCCCCGCGCGACAACGCGGTCGGCCTGACGCCGACCGTGCACAAGGTCGCCTCCGGTGCCGCCGGCACGGTGCCGTTCTTCCAGGTCACCAACCTGGCCCGGGTATTGCGCGGCCTGCGCGAACGCGGCATCTGGCTGGTCGGCGCCGCCGGCGAGGCCGAGACCAGCCTCTACCAGGCCGATCTGACCGGCCCGCTGGCCCTGGTCATGGGTGCCGAAGATACCGGCCTGCGGCGGCTGACCCGGGAGCACTGCGACCTGCTGGTGCGCATTCCGATGCAGGGCCAAGTCGAAAGTCTCAATGTCTCGGTCGCCACCGGCGTGCTGCTGTTCGAGGCCGTGCGCCAGCGGCTGGGCTGAGCGCGGCTGCCTGCAGAAGTTCCTTTTGCCAAGCCCTTGACGCTCAATTACACTACGCGGCTCCCGGTGCCGCGGCGTACGCTGCGTCGGTCTCCTTGCCTCCGGTCGGCCGGAGGCTTTTCATGGCCTGCGAGGGCCTTGGATATCCGTAAGGAGCGCAAATGCGTCACTACGAAATCGTGTTTCTGGTCCACCCTGACCAGAGTGAACAGGTGCCCGCCATGATCGAGCGCTACCGCGCGATCATCGAGAGCAACGGCGGCAAGATTCATCGCCTGGAAGACTGGGGGCGGCGTCAGCTGGCCTATCCCATCCGCAAGGTCATCAAGGCCCACTATGTCCTGATGAACGTCGAGTGCGGCGTGCCGGAAATGCAGGAGCTGCAGACGGCCTTCCGCTTCAACGACGCCATCCTCCGCAACCTGATCCTGAACCGGGACGAAGCCGTGACGGAGCCCTCGCCGCTCATGAAGAGCAAGGACGAGCGCGACCGTGACGACGGCGATGCCGACCGCGGCGAGCGCGGGCGCAACCGGGAGCGCAGCGAGCGCGAGACGGCCGCCGAGGCCGAAACGGATTCGGGTTCCGAGTCGGACAGCTCGGAAGGGTAAGCCGCGTCGGTTGATGCCGACCCGGCGCGATAAGCATGGCTTACGCGGGCTTGAGCCGCCGCAATGGCGCCGAGGCCGCGCGCAGGAGACAGAAACATGGCGCGTTTTTTCCGTCGCAAGAAGTACTGCCGCTTCACCGCCGAGGGCGTCAAGGAGATTGACTACAAAGATCTCAACACCCTCAAGAACTACATCGGTGAGACCGGCAAGATCGTGCCCAGCCGCATTACCGGCACCCGCGCCCGCTATCAGCGGCAGCTGGCGACCGCGGTCAAGCGGGCCCGTTATCTGGCGCTGCTGCCGTACACCGATCGTCATTGATGTGATCCGCCGCCTGCGCGGTGGATGAAGGTGGTCATGCGGAGCCTGGCTGCTTTCATTATGCGCGGGCGCGTCCAGGCGGTACTGGTGGCGGTCGTCACCAGTCTGGTGCCGCTGCTGGGCTGGTTCGGAGCCGTCACCCTGGCGCTGGTGACCCTGCGGCAGGGGGCGGTCTACGGCCTGACGGTTGCGGCGGCGGCCTGGGCGCTGCTCGCGCTGGCGTACGGTCTGCTGTCCGGGCTGCCGCAGCTGGCTCTGCAGCCGGCGCTGGAGCTCTGGCTGCCGACCCTGGTGCTGGCGCTGTGGCTGCGGCGCACCGTGTCGCTGCCCGGCACGCTGCGGCTGGCCGGCTGCCTGGCGGCCGCCGCGGTGCTCTGGATGCACGCTGCCTATCCGGATCCGGCGGCCTTCTGGGCGCCGCTGATGGAGCTGGTCGGCGGCGTGGCCGGCGGTCAGGATGGCGCGGCGGGCGACAACTGGGCCGCCTTCAGCGAGCGCGTGCTGCCGCTGATGACCGGGATCTGGGCGCTCAGCCTGGAAGCCGCGGCGGTAGCGGCGCTGCTGCTGGCGCGCTGGCTGCAGTCGCTGCTGTACTACCCGGGCGGCTTCCGGAAAGAGTTCCACGCGCTGGATCTGGGCCGGCCAGCCGCCTTGGCAACCGCCGCGCTGCTGCTGGCGGCGGCCGTGACCGGCTACGGCCTGGTCTACGACCTCGCGCTGGTGGTCAGCGCCGTGTTCGCGCTCCAGGCGCTGGCCTTGATGCATGGGTTGGTGGCG
>JAJUFY010000408.1 GCA_029263635.1 Ectothiorhodospiraceae bacterium
ACGGTGCGGGTGTCGGCCCTGCTGCGCGACCACGATGGCCGCCAGCTTCCCGCTGGCGAGGATGGGTCACAGCCCCTGTTTGCGCGGCTCAAGCAGCCGGACGGGCGCACCTTCTTCGAAACCCGGCTTGATGCCGGTCCCCAGGGCTATTACCGGATGGAGCGCGAGATTCCCGCGGACGCGCCCACCGGCCGCTGGCAGGTCGAGTTCCGCACCGATCCTGGCAGTCGGGAGGCCGTCCAGGGAATGACGCTGCGGATCGAGGAGTTCCTGCCCGAGCGGATGAAGCTGGAGCTGGACAGCGCCGCGCCGCGGCTCGCACCGGGCGAGCCGCTGAAGCTGGAGGTCACCGGGGCTTACCTCTACGGCGCGCCGGCGGCCGGCAACCGCTTCAGCGCGACCATGGCGCTGTCCGTTGAACGGCATCCGGTGGAAGGCATGCCCGACCATTTCTTCGGCGACCCGACGGTGGAACTGCCGCGCGAGGCGCGGGAGGTGATTGATGCCGAACTCGATGCGGACGGCAGGCTTGTCCAGGAGATCGATCTGCCCGGGGAAGCCCGCCCGGTCACGCCGATCGCCGCCGTGGTCACCGGCAGCCTGTATGAAAGCGGGGGCCGCAGCGTCAACCGCAGCCTGAAAAGGGTGCTGTGGCCGGCCGATGCGCTGGTCGGCCTGCGGCCCCTGTTCGATCCCGACGAGGGCGCCGACGCCAATGCCCGCGCCGGCTTCGAGCTGGTGCGTGTGGATCGCGAAGGCGCGCCGGTGCCGACCGACGGCCTGCAGGTGACACTGGTGCGCGAGCATCGCGACTACCACTGGCGCCACGACGACGAGGGCGGCTGGAATTACGACTTCACCCGCCGCTTCGAAAAAGTGGAGACCCGGACCGTCGACGCCGGGGAAGCCGCGGTCCGGTTCGATTTCCCGGTGGAGTGGGGCGAGTACCGGATCGACGTGGAGGATCCGCACACCGGGCTGGTGATGCGCTTCCCGTTCCGTGCCGGCTGGAGCTGGGACGACGGCAACCGCGGGCTGGACGCGCGCCCGGACAAGGTCAAGCTTGCGCTGGACAGGACCGCCTACCGGGCCGGCGACACGCTCGAGGTCACGGTCACTCCGCCGCATCCGGGCACGGGCCTGCTGCTGGTGGAAAGCGATGAGCTGCTGTACGTGCAGTCGATCGAGGCCGGCCCGGGCAGCACCTTCAGCATCCCCGTGACCGAGGCCTGGGAACGGCATGACGTGTACGTGACCGCGCTGGTGTTCCGCGGCGGCCGCGCCGTTGATGTGACCACGCCGGCGCGGGCCGTGGGCGTGGCCCATGTCCCGATGGACCGCCGCGATCGCCGGGTCGCGGTCGGGCTGAAGGTGGCGGAGCTGGTGCGGCCGGAGCAGCCGCTGCGGGTCACGCTGGCGGTGCCGCAGCTGGCTGGCAGGCAGGCGCATGCCACGGTGTCCGCGGTGGACGTTGGCATCCTCAACATCACCCGCTTCCCGGTGCCGGATGCGGTGGCGCATTTCTTCGCCCAGCGGCGCTTTGCCATCGACGCCTACGACGTCTACGGCCGGGTGATCGAAAGCCACGAGGGCGGCACCGCGCGGATCCGCTTCGGCGGCGACATGGCGCTGGATGCGCTGCCGCAGGCACGCCGTCCAACCGCGCGGGTGCAGACCGTGGACCTGTTCTCAGGCCCCGTGCAGCTGGATGCCAGCGGCAATGCCACCGTCGAGCTGCCGGTGCCGGACTTCAACGGCACTCTCCGGGTCTCCGCCCTGGTCTGGTCGGAGGATTCGTACGGCAACCGTGACGCTGAATCAGTGGTGCGCGCGCCGATCGTGGCCGAGGCCAGCATGCCGCGCGTGCTTGCGCCCGGCGACCGCAGCACGCTGACCCTGGACCTCACCAATTTCACCGGCCGCGATGGCGAATTCAGCG
>JAJUFY010000214.1 GCA_029263635.1 Ectothiorhodospiraceae bacterium
GCCCTGGCTGTTGATCCAGTTGGTGTAATCAGTGAGACCGGCGTGCATATGGATGCCGGCAAAGGCGAAGACGCCGGTCAGCGGGATGGAGCCGCCGAAGACGATCGGCTGGTTATCGTTGGACTGAGCAACGGCAGTGCCGCTGCCGCCGACTGCGAGGGCGATGGCGGCCGCCGCGGTAAACCGCCGGCCCTGTTTCCGGATGGTCTTAAACATGCTCTCTCCTCCTGGTTTGTTCTTTGTTTTGTGTTCGGGTCAGGTTCTGAAAGGCCACAAATGGAAGAAGCGGCGGATCCGGCGCCAGATCTCCGCCAGCCCGTTCGGCTCAAACAGCAGAAAACCTACGATTAAGACGCCAAACACCACGCCCAGCAGCGGCGACATGAACACCGGCGCCTGCGGATAGAACGGCGTGACCGCAGCGGTCAGCAGCTTCAGCCCTTCCGGTACCAGCGTCATGAACACCGCGCCCAGTACGCCGCCGAGGATGCTGCCCATGCCGCCGACGATGATTGCGGCAAGGTAGAAAATCGACATCGCCAGCGGGAAGCTTTCCGGCGTTACCACCCGGAAGAAATAAGCGAACAGACCGCCGGCGACCCCGGCATAGAAGGAGCTCAGGCCGAACGACAGCAGCTTGTACTTGAGCAGCGGAATGCCGAGGACTTCTGCGGAAATGTCGCGATCGCGGATGGCAATGAAGGCGCGGCCCACCCGGGTACGAAAGACATTGCGGGCGGCCAGCAGCATGATCACGGCCAGCGGCATGATCATGAAGTACATGCGGAAGTCATTGTGAAAGCTGAAGCCCAGCAGCTGCGCCGGCCGCAGGCTCAAACCAGCCATGCCGCCGGTGACCGAGGTCCACTCGCTGAAGATGAAGTGCAGAAAGACGCTGGCGGCCAGGGTGGCGATCGCCAGGTACAGCCCTTTCACTCGCAGTGAGGGCAGGCCGACGATTACCCCAACGGCGGCGGTCAGCAAGCCGGCGGCGAGCAGGGCCAGCGGGAAGGGCACGGCGGTATGCAGCGACAGCCAGGCGACGGTGTAGCCGCCGACTCCCATGAAGCCGGCCTGGCCCAGCGAGATCAGCCCGGTGAAGCCGGTCAGGATGTTCAGCCCGGTCGCGCTGATGACGGCAATGCCGACCAGGCAGGCGAGGTACAGCAGATAAGAGTTGGCAATGAAGGGGAAGACCAGCAGGGCGAGCAGCAGCAGGCCGAACCAGATTTGCTGCGTCGAGCTGGTCCACAAGGCCTCATCGGCCACGTAAGTCTGTTTCGCGTCACCGATGCGCATCTTCAACCGCTCGCTACAATCGCTCGATTTCGTGGGTGCCGAACAGGCCGTAAGGCCGGAAGACCAGGATGATGGCCAGCACGGCAAAGGTCGCCAGCATGCGGTACTCGCCGCCGAAGAAGGCGCCGGCCACCGTCTCCAGCCAGCCCACGAACAGGCCGGCGATCAGCGCGCCAAGGATGCTGTCCAGGCCGCCGACGATGACGATCACCAGCACGCTGAGGCCGATGACGCCGGATTGCGGACTGAGCCCGCCGGTGGCGGCCACCAGGATGCCGGCCAGCGATGCCGCCAATGACCCGAACACCCAGGCGAGGTTGAACACGCGGCGCACGTTGATGCCCATGGAGTAGGCGGCTGCCTGGTCGGAGGCCGTCGCACGCAGCGCAACCCCGCCCCGGGAGAAGCGGAAGTAGAGCAGGTACAGCAGCAGCACCGCCGCAGCGATCAGAAAGCCATAGGCAATCTTCGGCGCCAGGTACAGCTGGCCGAGGAATACCGGCTCGCGCGGCAGGAAGTCGGGCAGCAGTTGCGGGTCGGCGGTCCAGATGATTTCCGCCATTCCGACCAGAATGCTGGCCAGGCCGATGGTCACCATTACCACCGAGATGGGCGATTCCCCCAGCATCGGCCGGATCATCACTTTCTCGACCACGCCGCCAAGAATGGTGCCACCCAGCACCGCCAACGGCAGGGCGATAAGGGGCGGCAGTTGCATCCCGCCGGCGAAGCTGAGGAACAAATAGGCGGCGAACATCATGATTTCGCCAATGGCGAAATTGATGACCCGGGTGGCTTTGTAGATGATCACGAAGCCGAGCGCGATCAGGGCGTAAAGTCCGCCGGTTGCAAGGCCGGCCACGCTTACTTCACCAAAAAACAACCAGTCCATCAGGCCGCCTCTGTTTTCAGGTTCAGCCGCCGGCGCAGCGTCTCGACATCGCCGTCGCCGAGATAGGCCTGGATCACGGCCGGGTCCTGCTGCACCTGGCTTGGCTCGCCGCTGGCGATCACCTGGCCGAAGTTGAGCACTACCACATGGTCGGAAATGTCCATGACCATGTTCATGTCGTGCTCGACCATCAGGACGGTGACGTCCCATTCATCCTTGATGTCGAGGATGAAACGGGCCATGTCCTCTTTTTCTTCCCGGTTCATGCCGGCTACCGGCTCGTCCAGCATCAGCACGGTGGGCCGCATGGCCAGCGCCCGCGCCAGCTCGACCCGCTTCTGCAGGCCATAGGGGAGGTTGGCGACCGGCTGGCGGCGGATGTGGTCGATCTCCAGGAAGTCGATGATGCGCCGCTCGATCTCCTCCCGCACCGCCATTTCCTCGCGGCGGGCAGGGCCGAAGTAGGCGAGGGCGCCGAGCAGACCGGTCTTGAGGTGCACGTGGGCGCCGAGCTTGATGTTGTCGAGCACCGTCATGCCGCGGAACAGGGCGATGTTCTGGAACGTTCGCGCCAGGCCCAGCGCCGCACGCGCTGGAGGTTTCAGGCGGCTGATGTCTTCGCCCCGAAAGCGGATGCTGCCCTGCTGCGGCCGGTAGAAGCCGGAAATGCAGTTGAACAGCGAGGTCTTGCCGGCGCCGTTGGGGCCGATCACGGTGGTGATGGAGCCTTCCGGCACGGCGAAGCTGACGTCGCGCAACGCGGCGACGCCACCAAAAGCCAAGTGGACGTTGACGGCCTCGAGAATATACACAGCACCCCCAACGTTCATCGTGCTTGCGGCCGGTCGCCGAAGGCACGTTCGAGCGGTGATTCTGGTTGTTCGTCGGCGCGCCGAGGTGGGCGGGCCTTGATGAACGTTTAGCCGACGCCAATGGCCTGTCAAGAAAACTGCCGGTGCCGGATGCCTCGGCGCGTACTAGGCTATATACGTTGAAGGGCTGGATTTACCGGCTTCTACAATTGGCAATTCTATGAAGCCGGCATGCTCAGCCGAGCTGTTTCGGAAGCTTGACTTCACGTTTACGTAAACGTAGCTTGATTTTGCCGAACTGGAGAATGGACCGGAAAAACAAGCATTCCAGCTTCGGTGCCCGCCGACAGAGCGGGATTTAAGGGAATCGGAGGAGAAACCCGGTTTGCGCCGGGCATCGGGAGTCGGCGGCCCATCCGTGCGGTGGGGCATGCCTTCATCGCGAGAGGCCGGTACGGCTCTTCGATCTTCCGTCGGATTTTCCCATCCTCCGTTTGCACGATCCGGCCTAGCCGGCCGGGTCCGGCTACCACTCAGGAGGAGGGGGTTGCATGGTCCAGTCCAATGACGCTGCCGTGCTCGAGGTCGATGGTCTTGTCTTGTCGTTCGGCGGTGTTAAAGCTCTGCGCGACGTCGGCCTGCGGGTCTACGAGAACGAAGTGTTCTCCATCATCGGCCCTAACGGCGCCGGCAAGACCTCGTTGCTGAACTGCATTTCCGGGCGCTACCAGCCGCAGCAGGGCAGCATCCGCTTCAAGGGCGAGGACATCACCCGCCACAAGCCGAGCAAGCGCTGCGAGGCTGGCATCGGCCGCACCTTCCAGAACCTCGCCCTCTACAACCACATGACGGTGCTCGACAACATCCTGGTCGGGCGCCATCACCAGCTCAAGAACAATTTCTTCACCGGCTCGCTGTACTGGTTCACCGGCGCCCAGCGCGAGGAACTGGAACACCGGCGGCAGGTGGAGGACATCATCGATTTCCTGGAAATCTCCCACATCCGCAAGGCCGTGGCCGGCACGCTGTCCTACGGCCTGCGCAAGCGGGTGGAGCTGGCGCGGGCGGTGGCGCTGCGACCGGCGCTGCTGCTGCTGGACGAGCCGATGGCCGGCATGAACCACGAAGAAAAAGAGGACATGGCCCGCTACATCATCGATCTCAATGAGGAATGGGGCATCACCATCGTCATGATCGAGCACGACATGGGCGTGGTGATGGATATCTCCAGCCGGGTGGCGGTGCTGGACTTCGGCGAGAAGATTGCCGAGGGAACGCCGGCCGAGATCATGGCGCACCCGCGGGTGCGGGCAGCGTATCTGGGCACCGAGGACGCCGATCCGGCGGCGCAGGAGGAGACGGTAGCGTGACTCGTCTGAATACTCCGGATTATCCGGATATCACCCGCCACAACACCTTTCCCAAGCTGCTGGCGCATAACGCCCACCATTGGCCCGATGCCGTGGCC
>JAJUFY010000167.1 GCA_029263635.1 Ectothiorhodospiraceae bacterium
GCGGTCGTGCAGCAGGGGCGCGATCAGCGCACGCTGGTGGTCGGTGAGCGGCTGCGCGGCGCGGATGTAGTAGGCCAGCCCGCGCTCGATCCGGCGGATGGCGGTCAGCCCGCTGTTGTGGGCGATGTCGGTGGACTTGGACGACCACGGCGAGATGGTGCCCAGCCGCGGCACCACCAGCAGCAGTTCGCCCTCCGCCGGCTGGCCCTCGATACGCGGACCATAGCGCAGCAGCTGCACCAGCACTTGCTGCTCGGCATCGGTCAACGCCCGCTCGGTATCGATGAAATGCACGTAGCGGGTGGCGATGGCCTCCACTTCGGGCACCTGCTCGCGCACGGCGCTCAGCAGCCGCTGGAGGCGGAACTCGGAAAGGGCAGGGTTACCGGTCAAACGTAGCATATCGCCCGTCCAGTCGAAGACGTGGTAGTGCCCGGTGGCGGCCGGGCGCTACCGAAGCTGCTCGCGCAGCAAGGTCAGGATGCGTTCCGCGACCTCGGCGGGAGCCGGCTCGCCGGCCTCGTCGGTCACTGCCACTGCGGTGGTGCGGCCGCCATCCTGGGTCAGTTGGATCACATAGAGCGCCGGCTGGTTCGGTTCATCCCGCCAGAACGCCAGCGATGCCAGGAAACCCTCGCGCCGCTCCTTGTCCGCCTGCGGGTCGTAGCGGACGAAATAGCGGCCTTCGGCGCGGTTGCGGTCTTCCAGGGTGAAGCCCAGCCTGTCGATGGCGAGCCCGACCTGCCGCCAGACCTCGTAGAAGGTGGCGGTCAGCAGCAGCCGCGGCTGGCCGTCTACGTGCTCGAGGACGCCGGCGGCCGGCGAGGGCGTCGCCGGCGCAGGCTGCGGCGCAGGCTGGCTTCCGGCCGCCAGCAGCTCGGGAGGCTGCTGCAGCCGCTCGGCACGCAGGGTGGCCGGATCCTTGCTGCCGCCGCCCAGGCTGCAGCCGGCCAGCAGGCCGGCGGTCATCAACAGCAGGACAACCGACGCCAAGCGTCGCATCGGCTCGCGGCCCACTTACAGCACGCCGGCCAGCTTCATCGCCTGGCGCACGGTTTCGTAGTACTGCTCCTGCAGCGGCGTCATCGGCAGGCGGATGCCGCCTTCGATCAACCCCAGCTGCTGCACCGCCCACTTCACAGGGATCGGGTTGGGCTCGCAGAACAGCGCCTTGTGCAGCGCCGCCAGCCGGGCGTCGATGCGCTCCGCCTCCTCGCGGTCGCCGCGCAGCGCAGCCGCGCACATCTCGCGCATCAGCCGCGGCGCCACGTTCGCGGTCACCGAGATCACGCCCTTGCCGCCGACCAGGATGGTTTCACGGGCATTGGGATCGTCGCCGCTGACCACGTCGAGCCGGGAACCGCAGCGATCCACGATGTCCTTGGCGCGCTGCACCGTGCCGTGCGCCTCCTTGATGGCGACGATGTTGGGAATCTCCGACAGCCGCTCCACCGTTTCCGGCAGCAGATCGCAGGCCGTGCGACCGGGCACGTTATAGAGGATCTGCGGAATCGGGCAGGCCTCGGCGATCGCCTTGAAATGGCGATACAGGCCTTCCTGGGTCGGCTTGTTGTAATACGGCGCCACCAGCAGTACCGCGTCGCAGCCGCTTTCGCGGGCACCGCGGGTGAGCTGGATGGCTTCCGCGGTCGAGTTCGAACCGGTACCGCCGATCACGGGCACGCGGCCGCGCGCGAATTCCACCGTTTTTCGGATCACCAGGCTGTGTTCGTCGTGATCGAGCGTGGCCGACTCGCCGGTGGTGCCGACCGCCACGATGGCGTCGGTGCCATTCTCGATGTGGAACTCGACCAGCCGCTCGAGCGCCTTGAAGTCGAGCGAGCCGTCGTCGTGCATGGGAGTGACCAGGGCAACCATGCTGCCGTGGAACATTGCCGATCTCCGCCTGGGATGAGGAAAGCTGCATACTACTGAGGCGCCGGAAGGCAGGCAAGCGGCCCGAATCGCCGTGCCCGGCGGCGATTCTGCTACACTGGCCGCCTTTTCGATCGGCGGCGGCTGCCACTGACCGCAAACGCCGCTCACGGACGGACTGGGCGATGAAGAACCTGCTTGTCATTACGGCTCTGGGCGAGGACCGGCCCGGCATCGTCAATGAACTCTCGAAAGCCATCGTCGACAGCGGCTGCAACATCGAAGACAGCCGCATGACCGTGCTCGGCAGCGAGTTCGCCGTGATCCTGCTGGCTTCCGGCAAGTGGAACGAACTGGCCAAGCTGGAGAACTGCCTGCCCCATCTCGGCCGGCGGCTGAACCTGATGGTCAACTACAAGCGCACCGAACCGCCGCACCAGCGCGTCAACGTGCTGCCGTACGCGGTCGAAGTGGTCGCGCTCGACCATCCCGGCATCGTCAACCAGCTCGCCAGCTTCTTCGCCCGCCGCGAGATCAACATCCGCGACCTGGCTACCGCCAGCTACGCCGCCGCCCACACCGGCACGCCGATGTTCTCCGTGCACATGACCATCGACGTGCCGGCCGGCACCCATATCGCCCATCTGCGCGACGAGTTCATGGACGTCTGCGACCAGCTGAACCTGGACGCCATCATGGAGCCCGTCAAGGGCTGAAGGGGGGACACAATGACCAGCATCGCCATCGGCCAGCCCGTACCCGATTTCACCGCGCCGTCGACCGCCGGCCAATTCAGCCTCGCCGCCCAGCGGGGCCGCCAGCTCGTGCTGTACTTCTATCCCAAGGCCAACACCCCCGGCTGCACCCAGGAATCGCAGGATTTCCGCGACCTGGCCGCAGAGTTCGACGCTGCCGACGCGGTGATCGTCGGCGTCTCGCGCGACGGCCTGAAGGCCCAGAGCAACTTCAGGGCCAAGCACGCGCTGCCGTTCGAACTGCTCGCCGATACCGACGAGCGGGTCTGCCGGCTGTTCGACGTCATCAAGGAAAAGAACATGTACGGCCGCAAGGTGCTCGGCATCGAGCGCAGCACTTTCCTGATCGACGGCGACGGCGTGCTGCGTCGCGAATGGCGCAAGGTCAAGGTAGCGGGGCACGCCGCCGAGGTGCTGGCCGCGGTACGGGGCGAGTAAGGTCATCATGGCCAGGAAGCCGCGGCCGGGCAAGCGTCTCTACCTGCTGGACACCAGCGTGCTGATGCACGACCCGACCGCACTGTTCCGCTTCGAGGAACATGACGTGGTGCTGCCGGCGGCGGTGCTGGAGGAGCTGGACACTGCCAAGAAGGGCGTGTCGGAGACGGCGCGCAACGTCCGCCAGGTCAGCCGCTTCCTCGACGAACTGCTACAGGGCGCCGAGCCCGCCGACATCCGCCGCGGCCTGCCGCTCAGCCGCGGCAAGGAGCCCGCAGCGCGCGGCCGGCTGTATTTCGACCTGCAGCCGAACAGCGGCCGCGGCGACAACGCCATCCTCGCCAGCGCCCAGGCGCTGCAGCAGGCCCGCACCGACGTGCAGCTGGTGCTGGTCAGCAAGGACATCAACCTGCGCATCCGCGCCATCGTGCTCGGCATCCGCGCCGAGGACTACTTCAGCGACCAGGTGCTGGACGACGCCGACCTGCTCTACACCGGCATCGCCGAGATCGATGCCGGACAGTGGGCCCAGGCGCGGGAGGAAACGCTGGGGCAGCATGTCGGCT
Source organism: Ectothiorhodospiraceae bacterium (assembly GCA_029263635.1). Classification (GTDB taxonomy): domain Bacteria; phylum Pseudomonadota; class Gammaproteobacteria; order Nitrococcales; family AK92; genus JAAYIK01. Next base: position 3,635 of record JAJUFY010000167.1, read on the forward strand.
ACCGGCTGCCGCTGCCGGCGGGCGACTGGCACATCAATCAGTGCATCGTCGAGCCGGCCAGCGGCTTCGAGGGCATCGTCCGCAGCATCGAGGACAACACCGCCTGGATCGAGCCGCTGGTTGACTACCGCCAGCCGGCCGAATCGGTCTGGGGCATCCACGCCCGCAACCGCGAGCAGAACTTCGCTCTCAACCTGCTGCTGGATCCGGGAATCGACTTCGTCACCCTGCTCGGCGCCGCCGGCACCGGCAAGACGCTGCTCACGCTCGCCGCCGGCCTCGCGCAGACCCTGGACCGCCAGCGCTACAGCGAGATCATCATGACCCGGGTGACGGTGCCGCTCGGCGAGGACATCGGCTACCTGCCGGGCACCGAGGAAGAAAAGATGACGCCCTGGATGGGCGCGCTGATGGATAATCTCGAAGTCCTCACCAAGAACGAGACCGGCGGCAGCTGGGCACGGGCCGCCACCCAGGACGTCCTGCAGAGCCGGATCAAGATCCGCTCGCTCAACTTCATGCGCGGCCGCACCTTCCTGAGCAAGTACCTGATCCTGGACGAGGCGCAGAACCTCACCGCCAAGCAGATGAAGGCGCTGATCACCCGCGCTGGCCCGGGCACCAAGATCGTCTGCCTGGGCAACATCGCCCAGATCGACACCCCGTACCTGACCGAGACCAGCTCCGGCCTCACCTATGTGGTCGACCGCTTCAAGAACTGGCCCCACAGCGGCCACATCACCCTGGCTCGCGGCGAGCGCTCGCGGCTGGCCGACTTCGCGACCGAAGCGCTCTGAACCGGCGTCCGACCGGGCGTTCTCCCTTGCTGCGCCGGCGGCGGGCGTGCCCGGACAAGCGCCTGCCATGCCCGCAGCGCCGTGGCGCGTATCATGAACGGCACAGCCGGCCAGTCCTGCCGCGGCAGCGCGCCTGGGAACAGGCGGAATGCTTGCCTGGTCAGAGACTATAGCCATTCCGGAGGATGCAGCTTGAAACCATTACGCTCGCTCGCCGTCGCGCTCGCGCTGCTGACCGGCCCTGCCCTGGCCGCGCCGGCGCTGCCCGCCATGGGCGAGGTCGCGAGCGACACCTTGAGCAGGGCGCAGGAGCGCGAGATCGGCCAGCGGATGATGATGGAGGTCCGTCGGCGACTGCCGCTGCTGGAAGATCCCGAAGTCAACGCCTACCTGCAGGACCTCGGCCAGCGGCTGGCGACTCACAGCCAGGCCCCCGAGCTGGACTACCACTTCTTCGTCGTCGACCTGCCGGCCATCAATGCCTTCGCCATGCCCGGAGGCTACATCGGGGTCAATGCCGGGCTGATTCTCAGCGCCCGCTCGGAAAGCGAGCTGGCCGGCGTGCTGGCGCACGAAATCGCCCACGTCACCCAGCGGCACATAGCCCGCGGCATCGAGGCCTCGCAGCGGGCCAGCCTGCAGAACGCGGCCCTGCTGCTGGCGGCCATCCTGGTCGGCAGCCAGGACTCGCAGGCCGGCACCGCCGCCGCCGCGGCCAGCATGGCCGGCTCCATCCAGCAGCAGCTCAACTACTCGCGGGCCTTCGAGCACGAAGCCGACAACCTGGGCATCCGCATGCTGGCGGCCGCCGAGCTGGACCCGAACGGCATGCCGACCTTCTTCGAGCGGCTGGCGCTGGCCACCCGCTACCAGGGCCGGCCTCCGGAATACCTCA
>JAJUFY010000124.1 GCA_029263635.1 Ectothiorhodospiraceae bacterium
CACCGCCTCCGAGCCGTCTCTCAAGGAAAGATGGCCGGCATCGTCGGCCGGCGCCGGGTCATGGATGCCCAGCCTCTCGCTGCCCGGCTGCAGGCGATCGCGCAGCAGGCTGTAACCGGGCAACTCCGGATCGAGCGAGAGCGTCGCCACTCCGCGCCGCCAGCGCCACAGGCACAGCACGGTCAGCAGCAGCCGCGGCGCGATGCCATACACGGTCAGCGCGCCGATCAGCCAGCCCGACCACGCCTGCCGGGCCGCCTCCGCTGCCACTGCCGCGTCGCCGCTGGCGCGCACAACGTCGGGATCGGGCAGCGGAAATCCCAGCAGGGCAGGCAGCGCGCCGAGCCGGTCGGTCAGGGCGATGAAGGTCTCGCCGCTGAGCAGGGTGGTTTCCCAGACAAAGTCGTAGCGGCGGGTCGCCAGCAGCAGCAGCAGCGTCCCCAGCGCGGACAGCAGCGCCAGCAGCCACAGGCCATGCACCAGCAGCCCCAGCCCCCAGCGGCTCAGCCGCCGACGTTCGAGCAGCACCAGCAATGCCGGCGCCAGCTGGGCTGCCCGGGCATCGCGGCTGAGCTTCTCGCTCAGCCATAGCCACAGCCGACCGAGCGCGCCGCCGGCATTGCCCAGCAACAACAGCCCCGCCAGCCAGCCCAGCAGGGTGAGCAGATGCAGCCCGAGCAGGCTGCCCAGCGCCCAGAACACGTTAACCGGCCGCTCGCCGACATCCAGCGCCGCCACGGCCAGCCCGGCACCGGTGACGACCGCCAGCAGCAGCAGGACCGCCAGCGCCAGCCGCGCGCCCTGCTGCCAGTGCAGCAGGGCCGTCCGCAGCCCGTCGCGCTCGGCAAGCCACAGCGCCCGGCGCTCGATGCGCTGCGCCAGCGTGCCGCCCGCCTGGCGGGCGCGGCGGTTGGCCTCGCCGTCCTCCAGCGGGCCGCCATGTTCTTCCCGCAGGCGGACGGCTTCGCACAGCCAGAACCTGTCCAGCCGCGACAGCGGGGAATACGGTTGGGAGGGGCGGGTCACACCACAACTCGCGGACAACAAGACTCGATATCCAGGAAGATAAGCGCTTCGCCGCGGGCGATCCACACGACCGCGGACAGCCGGCGTGTATCATGGGAGGCCGGACCGGCCGCGGCGAACCATTGCCGGTAGCGCTGGTCTGACCCCACAGTTCCACCATCAGGCTTCATCATGCAGCAGCTTCCCTACCGTTCGCCGCCGTCGCTCCTGGCCCGCATCATCGGCGGCCTGGTCGCAGTGACGACCCTGATCGTCGGCCTGACCGTCGGCTTTGCCCTGTTCCTGATCATCCTCGGCCTGGCCGCGATCGCCATCCTCGCATTCTATGCCCGCCTGTACTGGCTGCGGCGCCGCGTCGAGCGCCACGCCCAGCGGGCCGGCCGGGCCTCGTCCGGGCAAGCCCAGCGGCACCAGGTCATCGAAGGCGAATACCGGGTCGAACGCGAGCGCCGCTGAGTGCGCGCCGCTATGCCTCCGCCCGCACCGGCAGCAGCCGCCACACCGGCGGCAGGTCCTCGGGCAACGGCGGCAGCCGCCCCAGCTCGATGAAGCCGCCGGGGCTGTGGAAATCGGAACCGCACGAGGCCAGCAGGCCATACCGGCGCGCGTAGCCGGCCCAGGCCTGCAGGCTCTGCGGGGTGCTGGTCCCGCAGGCCACTTCCACCCCCAGTCCGCCGGCGGCCAGGAACGCCTCCAGCAGCCGCCGTGACCAGGCACCGGTCCAGCGGTGGGCATGCGGATGCGCCATGACCGGCACGGCGCCGGAGGCGCGCAGGACGCCCACCACCCGCTCCAGTTCCGGCCAGTCGGTGCGCACGTAGCCCGGCCGATTGCGGACCAGATAGCGCTTGAAGACGGCGCCGACGTCGGCCGCCACGCCCTGCTCCACCAGATAACGGGCGAAGTGGGTACGGGTCGGGACGCCACCGCCCGCCAGCCGCGCCGCTCCTTCCAGCGCACCGGCGATACCGGCCTTGGCAAGGCTGGCTGCCATGCGTTCGGCGCGTGCTTCCCGGATCGTCGCCAGCTCGTCGATCAGTTCCCGCAGCGCCGACGCAGCCGGGTCGACGCCCAGACCGACGATGTGCATGCTGCGACCCTGGCACTGGGTCGACAGCTCGATCCCCGGCACCAGTTCGACCCCCAGCTCCGCCGCCGCAGCAGCGGCTTCCGCCAGCCCGGCCACGGTGTCGTGGTCGGTCAGCGCCAGTGCCCGCACGCCGCGCGCATGCGCCCGCGCCACCAGTTCGGTTGGGGTGAGGGTGCCATCGGAAGCCGTGGAGTGCGAATGCAGGTCGACTGCTAACATGGCGCGCAGGGTAGCACAGCTCCAGGCTCGGCCTGGCGAATCGGTGCCTGACCGCGGCCGCGCGGCCTTAATGCTCAACCGGAGCTTCGGCATGATCGGATTGGCCGGCATGTTCGCCGCCGCCCTGGCGGTATGGTTCTGGCAGGACGCAATGCGGGCCCGCGAGCGGGCGCTGGCTGCCTGCCGACGCGCCTGCCGCAGCTGCGGCGCTCAGCTGCTGGACGACACGGTGGCCCTCGACCGGCTGCGGCTGCAGCGCCGGCAGGGACGGCTGCGCATCGCCCGCCGCTACCGCTTCGAGTTCAGCTTGTCCGGCAACGATCGGCGGCCTGGCCGGGTACGGCTGGTGGGACCGCGCATCGTCGATCTCCAGCTCGAGCTGCCCGACGGCCTGACCCTGCTCTCCCCGCCGGACGGTTGAATTCAAGGCCTTACAGCCCCAGGTAGGAAGCTGCCTCTAATGCTGCTCAGAAGCCTTCGGAGCGCCGCCGGTGGAGCTCGATCCAGAACTGCTGTCCCGCGTCCAGTTTGCGTTCGTGGTGTCGTTCCACATCCTGTTTCCGGCATTCACCATCGGCCTGGCCTCGTTCATCGCGGTGCTGGAAACGCTCTGGGGGATCACCAGGCAGGATCTCTACATCGAGCTCTCCGAGTTCTGGACCAAGATCTTCGCCGTGTCGTTCGGCATGGGCGTGGTGTCCGGCATCGTCATGACCTACCAGTTCGGCACCAACTGGAGCCGCTTCACGGATGCCGCGGCGCCCATCATCGGCCCGCTGCTCGGTTACGAGGTCCTGACCGCATTCTTCCTGGAAGCCACCTTCCTCGGCATTCTGCTGTTCGGCCGCGGCCGGGTGCCTGCCAGGCTGCATATCCTCGCCTCCTACATGGTGGCCTTCGGCACCCTGCTCTCGGCGTTCTGGATCCTGTCGGCCAATAGCTGGATGCAGACCCCGGCCGGATACGAGCTGCGCGGCGGCGTGTTCCACCCGAGCGACTGGTGGGCGGCGGTGTTCAACCCGTCGTTCCCGTTCCGCTTCGTCCACATGGTCTTCGCCTGTTATCTGAGCACCGCCTTCGCCGTTGTCGGCGCCAGCGCCTGGCATCTGCGGCGCGGCAGCTTCCCTGCCCATTCACGCAAGGCCTATGCCATGGGACTGGGACTGATCGCGGTACTGGCGCCGCTGCAGCTCCTGGTCGGCGACCTGCACGGCCTCAATACCCTGGAGCACCAGCCGGCCAAGGTCGCTGCCATGGAGGGCCACTGGGAGACCCAGCAAGGCGCGCCGCTGCTGCTGTTCGGCATCCCCGATCAACAGGCGGAGAAGAACCGCCTGCAGCTGGCCGTGCCGTATCTGGGCAGCCTGATCCTCACCCACGAGCTGCAAGGCGAGGTGCGCGGCCTCAAGGACTGGCCCCCGGAACAGCGGCCGCCGGTCGCCATCGTCTTCTACGCATTCCGCATCATGGTCGGCCTGGGACTGCTGATGATCTTCATCGGCCTTGCCGGCCTGTGGCTGCGCTGGCGGGGCCGCCTGTACGACACCCCCTGGTTCCTGCGCCTGTGCACCTGGTGCGTGCCGATCGGCTTCGTCGCGCTGCTGGCCGGCTGGTTCGTCACCGAGGTGGGGCGGCAGCCGTGGACGGTGTACGGCGAGCTGCACCGCAGCGATTCGGTATCGCCGTCACTGGCCGGCGGCCACGTGCTCACCTCGCTGCTGATCTACATCGGCGTGTACACGGTGATCTTCGGCACCGGCATCTACTACCTCCTCCGTATCGGCCGGCAGGGTCCCAGGGTCGGCGCGCTGCCGGCCGGCAAGGCGAGCGCCCGCCGGCCGCTGAGCGGTGCCGACGTCGCGCTCGACGAGGGAGACGTGCCATGAACCTGGATCTCCCGCTGATCTGGGCCCTCATCATCCTGCTCGCGGTGTTCATGTATGTCCTGCTCGACGGCTTCGACCTTGGCGTCGGCATTCTCTTTCCGACCGCCAGGAACGACGGCGAGCGGGATCTCATGATGAACTCGGTGGCGCCGATCTGGGACGGCAACGAGACCTGGCTGGTGCTGGGCGGCGGCGGCCTGCTCGCCGCCTTCCCGCTGGCCTATGCGATCATCATGCCGGCCCTCTACTTCCCGGTGCTGCTGATGCTGATCGCGCTGATCTTTCGCGGCGTCGCCTTCGAATTCCGCTTCAAGGCGACTCCCAGCCACCGCCGGATCTGGGACCTCTCGTTCACCTTCGGCTCGGTAGTGGCGACCTTCTCGCAGGGGCTGGTGCTGGGCGGCTTCCTGCAGGGCTTCGAGGTCGACGGCCGCGACTTCGCCGGCGGGCCGTTCGACTGGCTGTCGCTGTTCAGCGTGTTCGTCGGTGCGGGGCTGGTGTGCGGCTACGCGCTGCTCGGCGCCACCTGGCTCATCATCAAGACCGAAGGCGAGCTGCAGGAACGGTTCTACCGGCTGGCCAGGCCGCTGCTGTTCGTGGTGCTCGGCTTTATCGTGCTGGTGAGCGCCTGGACGCCGCTCTACTATCCGTTCATCGCCGAGCGCTGGTTCAGCTGGCCGAACCTGCTCTATCTCTCGCCGGTGCCCATCCTCACCGCGGCCCTGGCGGCCCTGCTGCTGCGCGCGCTGGCGAGGCGCCGCGAGATCCAGCCCTTCGTACTCTCGCTCGGGCTGTTCCTGCTCGGCTACCTCGGCCTGGGCATCAGCCTCTGGCCATACGCCGCGCCACCCTCGGTGACCATCTGGGATGCCGCGTCGACGCCCAGCTCGCTGAGCTTCATGCTGGTCGGCGTGCTGATCCTGCTGCCGATCATCCTGTTCTACACCGGCTATTCCTACTTCGTGTTCCGTGGCAAGGTACGGTCCGGCGAAGGCTATCACTAGCCGGTCAGAAGCCGTTGATTCGACGGCGCTCCCCCCTGCTATTGACGGGGTAAATCAGTTACCCTACGCACCCTATGGAAAAAAGTCATCTCACCGACGTCACTTTCGCCTCCCTCGGCCTGACCCCGGCGCTGCTGCGCGGGCTGGACGAGGCGGGATTCACCCACTGCACTCCCATCCAGGCCGCCACGCTGCCGACCGCGCTTGCCAAGCGCGATGTCGCCGGCCAGGCCCAGACCGGCACCGGCAAGACCGCCGCCTTCCTGCTGGCGACCATGCATTACCTGCTGGAGAACCCGGTCGAGGAAGGCCGCTACGGCCCGTGGGCGATCATGCTGGCTCCCACCCGCGAGCTGGCGCTGCAGATCCACAAGGACTTCGAGCTGCTCGGCCGTCACACCGGGCTCTACAGCGTGGCTGTCTACGGCGGCACCGGCTATGAGTCGCAGCGGCGGGAGCTGGAGCTCGGGGTCGATATCGTGATCGGCACGCCGGGGCGGATCATCGATTTCTACAAGCAGGGCGTGCTGCCGCTCAACAACATCGAGGTGGTAGTGCTGGACGAGGCCGACCGCATGTTCGACCTCGGCTTCATCGCCGACATCCGCTACCTGCTGCGGCGCATGCCGCCTCCCGAGAAGCGCATCAACATGCTGTTCTCGGCCACCCTCTCGCACCGGGTCATGGAACTCGCCTACGAGCACATGAACCAGCCGGAGGTGGTGCGGGTGGAGCCCGAGCAGGTCACCGCCGAACGGGTCAACCAGGTGCTCTACCACGTCTCCAAGGACGACAAGATGAAGCTCCTGGTCGGCACCCTGCAACAGAAGGACCCGCACCGGACCATCGTCTTCGTCAACACCAAGCGTGTGGCCGAGGACGTGGAAGGCATCCTGCTCGGCAACGGCTTCGATGCCGCCGTGCTGTCCGGCGATATCCCGCAGACCAAGCGCGAGCGGCTTCTCAAGCGCTTCCAGGAGGGGGAGCTGCCGATCCTGGTGGCGACCGACGTCGCCGCCCGCGGCCTGCATATCCCGGGCGTGAGCCATGTCATCAACTTCGACCTGCCGCAGGATGCCGAGGACTACGTCCACCGCATCGGCCGCACGGCCCGAGCCGGCGCGAGCGGCGATGCGATCAGCTTCGCCTGCGAGGAATACGTCTACTCGCTGCCGGACATCGAGGAGTACATCGGCAGCAAGATTCCTACCGAGAAGGTCGACTTCGATGCCCTGCCGGAACTGCAGCCGCCCAAGCGCGTCGAACGCGGGCGTCGTGGCGGTGGCCGCGCCGGCGGCAGGTCACGGCCGCGTCGCAGGTCGATCCGACCGGCGCCGCCCGCCGCACGATCACCCTGTACGACCACTCGACCACGCCGCTGCCGAATACCTCCGGCGCCGACTCGATCGCCGGCGGCGCCCACGACGACCAGATCTTCGGCC
>JAJUFY010000461.1 GCA_029263635.1 Ectothiorhodospiraceae bacterium
CACCAGCAGGACGCGGGCCGTGCGATTGCGCCACCAGCCGCTCAGCCGGCTGACGTCGGAGCGCAGCCGGGCAAAATCGGCTACGGTCGGCTTGCGCAGCGCCAGCTCCACGGCGGCGGCGACGAAGCCGGCGCCAATGGTGGGGTTGAGCGAGGTAATGGGCGCCGCGATGAAGGACGCGACGATGGTCAGCGGGTGGGCCAGCGCAATGGCGCTGCCGAGCGCGCAGAGTGCCCCGTTGATGAGAATCCAGTCGACGACCAGCTGGCGGCCGAGCTGGAGATCCTGGCTGAAGCCGTAGGCAAAGCCTGCCAGGATGATGGCGACGACCAGCCAGGGTGCGCGCCGCAGCCAGCGGCCTGGCGGTGGAACCTGCTGCAGAGTCTCCAGGACCTGCTCCGGCTCGCCGTGGAAATTCGCCAGCTCCTGCGCCAGCCCGTCGACGTGCCCGGCGCCCACCACCACCAGCACGTTGCGGTGCCGGCCGGCTGCCTCCTGGCGCAGTCGGGCTGCCATGTAACGGTCGCGCTCGGCGATCAGCGTGCGGTACAGCGCCGGCGAGCGTTCCGCGAACTCGGCGAAGGTCGCTTCCAGCATGTCCCCTTCCTTGAGCCGCTCGATCTCCTGCTCGGAGATCCGCTCGCGCGACAGGACGCTGGCGCCGAGTCCTGCGAACAGCCCGAACCGCTGCAGCCAACCGACCCCGCGGTAGACCCGCTTGAGGGTGATGCCGATCTCCCGGTCGATGAGCAGGAGCGGCAGCTCGGCTGCATCGGCCTCTTCGATGGCAGCCAGCATTTCGGCGCCGGGCTGGATGCCGGACTGTTCGGCGAGCCGTTGCTGGTAGGCGCTGAGCGCCAGATTTGCTGCGACCATGCCCGCTTTTCCCTGCCGCAGTACCTGGAACAGGTCCATGTTCGCCATGTGACCGGGTTCGGCGAGGGCCCGGTAGCGGCTGGGACATAATTCGATGGCAACCGCATCGTAGCGGCCCGAGCGCAGCTCTCGCCGCACATCCTCGGCGCTCTGCCGGGAGACGTGGGCAGTGCCGAGCAGATGGAAGGTCGTATTGCCTAGCTGTACCCGCCGCGGTGCAGCAGAGTGGGCGTCGTCGTTCATCAGGTTTGCCGCTGTGTGTGGCCGCACATTATGCGGTAGCAGGCACCGCTCTCCAAACAGGGGTGCTTGCTATTTCCGCTATGCGGAATCTGGTTTTGCATTCCTTGACCATGCGCTTCCAGCGTGCAACATTGTGATCATTGCTGTCGGATAGTGCGCGCCGGCTCAGCCGCGCGCCGCCGACGAAGGCGCATGCCGCAGGATGGGCTGCCGCCTGGAATGCGAGCCTGCCGGCCAGGAGTTCGTGCCGGCGGGCTCGAGGGGAATGAGTGGATGTTCGATCGTCATTTCAAATTCTGGCCCAAGCACGCACCGCGCAGCCTGGACCTGCCGAGGGCCAGCGTTTACACCAACCTCGAGGTCTCGGCGCTGCGGTATGCGGACAAGAGCGCCATCATCTACTACGACACCGCCATCAGCTACCGGGAGCTGCAGCAGGAAGCGGAGGCGCTGGCCGGCTACCTGCAGCGGCTGGGGGTGGCC
>JAJUFY010000368.1 GCA_029263635.1 Ectothiorhodospiraceae bacterium
TTACCTGGTGTTCCCGCCCGGCAGCAGCCACCAGCCGACCGTGGTCGCCTTCGTGCGCTGGCTGCGCGCCCAGATGGAGCAGGACACCGCTTTTTGGCCCGCATGAACACGCTCGCCCCCGTTGATTCCGGCCGGCACGCGGCGCTGGCCGACTTCGTCCAGCACTACCCGCGCCTGCTGGTGCTTACCGGCGCCGGCTGCAGCACCGGTTCCGGCATTCCCGACTACCGCGCTGCCGACGGCAGCTGGAAGCGGCAGCCGCCGGTGCAGTACGGCGATTTCGTCGGTAGCGAGCGGGTTCGGCGCCGCTACTGGGCGCGCAGCCTGCTCGGCTGGCCGCGCTTGCGCGACGCTGAGCCGAACGGCGCGCACCGGGCGCTGGCGGCGCTGGAACAGGGTGGCTGGCTGCATCATCTGGTGACGCAGAACGTCGACGGCCTGCACCAGCGCGCCGGCCAGCGGCGGGTGATCGACCTGCACGGCCGGCTGGACACGGTCGAGTGCCTGGACTGCGGCTGCACCCTGCCCAGGGAGGACATGCAGGCCGAGCTGAGCGTGCTGAATCCCGGCTGGTCGGCGCTGGCGGCGGCGACCGCGCCGGACGGCGATGCCGACCTGGGTGACGTGGACTACGACAGCTTTCGCGTTCCGGCCTGCCATGGCTGCGGCGGCCTGCTGAAGCCGGCGGTGGTGTTCTTTGGCGAGCAGGTGCCGAAACCGCGGGTGGAAGCCGCGCTGGCGCGGCTGGCGGAGGCCGATGCGCTGCTGGTGGTGGGCTCGTCGCTGATGGTCTGGTCCGGCTACCGCTTCGTGCGGGCCGCCCGTGCCGCCGGCCAACCGGTCGCCGCCATCAATCTCGGCCGCACCCGGGCCGATGCCGAGCTGGATCTGAAGATCGAGGCGCCCTGCGCCGAGGCCCTGGCGCAGCTGCTGGCGGTTGTCGCGCCGGAAGCCGGCACCATCTCCTAAGCTGCATAGCGCCGTCGTCTCTGGTAGGAGCGACGTCCCCGCCGCGAATCTTCTAACACCTTCGCCCCCGGCCCCTCTCCCGGAACCGGGAGAGGGGAGGAAAGACATCGCGGCCAGGGGGGTGCTCCTGGAGACTGGTCCCGCCTTTGTAGGAGCGGCCCCTGGCCGCGAATAGGCCGTCCGGCGCGAATGATTCGCGGCGCCTACAAAGGCGGCATTGCCGGAAATGCCGGCAGGAGAGGCGCCGGCCGATGAGCAAACGGCCGTTCGACATCGACGAGGCGCTGCGGCGCATCGAGGCGGCGGTTGCTGATGTGCCGAAGGCCGCGCTGTTCCAGCTCTATGACGAGGGCTTCCGGTCGCCGTTCGAGCAGCTGGCCGCCTGCATGATCTCCATCCGGACCCGCGACGAGACGACCGTGGTCTGCGCCCGCGCGCTGTTTGCGCTCGCCCGTACGCCGGCGGCGATGGCGGCGCTGGATGTGGTGGACATCGACACTGCCATCGCCGGGAGCACCTTTCACCAGCCCAAGGCAGCGCAAATCCGGGCGATCGCCGAGGAGCTGGTCGCGCGCCACGGCGGCGAGCTGCCCTGCGATTTCGACACGCTCACCGCCTTCCGCGGCGTCGGGCCGAAATGCGCCAACCTGGTGCTCGGCATCGCCTGCGGCCAGCCGGCCGTCGGCGTGGATATCCATGTGCACCGGGTGACCAACCGCTGGGGCTATGTCGAGGCCAACAGCCCCGAGCGCACCATGGCGGCGTTGGAAGCCAGGCTGCCCCGACGCTACTGGGTGGACATCAATCGCCTGCTGGTGCCGTTCGGCAAGCACGTCTGCACCGGTACCCGGCCGCGTTGCAGCGCCTGCCCGGTGCTCGACATGTGCCGGCAGGCCGGGGTTACCGATCACCGTTGACGGCGGGCGCCGTCTGCTGCTCCAGCGTCCGGAGCCTGGCGAAGGCATCGGCCGGGTCGCTGCCGCACATGTCCGGCGCCGGCTTGAGGCTGCTGCAGACCGCCGGCCGCTCCGGCCGCCCGAACAGCCGGCAGCGGTTGTCGTCGGTGAGCTGCACGCAGCGGACACCGGCCGGCTTGCCGAACGGCATGCCCGGTATCGGTGAACTGATCGAAGGGGCGATGCAGCACGCCCCGCAGCCGGCTCGACATTCCATGCCCGCCAGTATGCACGGATGGCGGCCGGTCCGCTCAACCGGTCATGCGGCGCAAGGTGTCGTCCCTGAGAACGAAGTGGTGATAGAGGGCGGCGACCACATGCCCCAGCACCAGGGCCAGGAA
>JAJUFY010000286.1 GCA_029263635.1 Ectothiorhodospiraceae bacterium
ATCATCGACGGCAAGCCGCAGCCGCACACGCTGTTCCAGATGATCCGCAACACCCACCGGGCGCGCCCGGACGGCGTGCTGTCGGCCTACAAGGACAACGCCGCGGTGGCCGAGGGGCCGCAGGCGCAGCGCTTCTTTGCCGATCCGAAGACCGGCGTCTACCGGGCCGTCGAGGAGCCGGTGCATCTGGTGATGAAGGTGGAGACCCATAACCACCCGACTGCCATTTCGCCCTTTGCCGGCGCCGCCACCGGCGCCGGTGGCGAGATCCGCGACGAAGGCGCAACCGGCCGCGGCGCACGGCCGAAGGCCGGGCTGGTGGGCTTCTCGGTGTCCAACCTGCGCATCCCGGGTGCCGAGCAGCCCTGGGAAGAGGATTTCGGCAAGCCCGAGCGGATCGCGTCGGCGCTGCAGATCATGCTCGACGGTCCGATCGGCGCGGCCTCCTATGGCAACGAGTTCGGCCGTCCCAACCTGCTCGGTTATTTCCGCACCTATGAGGCGCGCGTGCCCGGCCCGACCGGCGAGGAGCTGCGCGGCTACCACAAGCCGATCATGATCGCCGGCGGCGTCGGCAACATCCGCGACCAGCACGTGGAAAAGCACGAGCTGCCGCCGCTGGCGCAGATCGTGGTGCTGGGCGGTCCGGCCATGCTGATCGGCCTGGGCGGCGGCGCCGCCTCCAGCATGGCCAGCGGCCAGAGCCAGGAGGAGCTGGACTTCGCCTCGGTGCAGCGCTCCAACCCCGAGATCGAGCGCCGCTGCCAGCAGGTGATCGATGCCTGCTGGGCGCTGGGCGATGAGAATCCCATCATTTCCATCCACGACGTCGGCGCCGGCGGGCTGTCGAACGCCATTCCCGAGATCCTGGACGGTTCCGGCCGCGGCGGCCGGATCGAGCTGCGGGCCATTCCCAACGACGAGCCGGGCATGTCGCCCATGCAGATCTGGTGCAACGAGGCGCAGGAACGCTACGTGCTGGCGATCGCGCCGGAGCGCATGGAGCTGTTTGCCGAGCTGTGCGAGCGCGAACGCTGCCCGTTCGCCGTGGTCGGCGAAGCGACCGAGGAGCGCCAGCTGATCGTCGGCGACGGCCACTTCAACAACACGCCGGTCGACCTGCCCATGGAGATGCTGCTGGGCAAGCCGCCGAAGATGCTGCGCGAGGCGCGCCATCACAGCTTCCGGAAGCCGGAGCTGGATCTGGCAGGCATAGACCCGACAGAGGCCGCCTACCGGGTGCTGCGGCTGCCGGCCGTGGCCTCCAAGCATTTCCTGATCACCATCGGCGACCGCACCGTGACCGGGCAGGTGGCCCGCGACCAGATGGTCGGGCCGTGGCAGACGCCGGTGAGCGACGTCGCCGTCACGCTGTCCGACTATGTCGGCTATACCGGCGAGGCCATGAGCATGGGCGAGCGCACCCCGGCGGCGCTGCTGCATGCGCCGGCCTCCGGCCGGATGGCGGTCGGCGAGGCCATTACCAACATCGGCGCCGCGCTGATCGGCGACATTCGCAAGATCAATCTCTCCGCCAACTGGATGGCCGCCGCCGGCAGCCCCGGCGAGGACGCCAGCCTGTACGACACGGTCAAGGCCGTCGGCATGGAGCTCTGCCCGCGCCTCGGCATTGCCATTCCGGTCGGCAAGGACTCCCTGTCGATGAAGACGGTGTGGGAGGAGAGCGGCGAGCGGCGGGAGATGAGCTCGCCGCTGTCGCTGATCGTCTCCGCTTTCGCGCCGGTGCTGGACGCGCGCCGCACGCTCACCCCCGAGCTTGTGCGGGAGCCCGGCACGCTGCTGTTGCTGGTGGACTTCGGCAAGGGCGCCAACCGCCTCGGCGCCTCGGCGCTGGCCCAGGTCTACGGGCAGCTGGGCCACCATCCGGCGGACCTGGACGATCCGGATGCGCTGGCACAGGGTTTCAACGCCCTGCAGGCGCTCAATGCCGAGGGCCGGCTGCTGGCCTACCACGACCGCTCCGACGGCGGCCTGTTCGCGACCCTGGCCGAGATGGCCTTTGCCGCCCGCTGCGGCCTGGACATCGACCTCACGGCGGTGGCGGCCGAGCCGCTGGCGGCGCTGTTCAGCGAAGAGCTGGGCGTGGTGGTGCAGGTGCGGGAGAGCGAGCGCGAGGCGGTCCTTGACCGGCTGCGGCAGGCAGGGCTGGGGCGGCACTGCCACGTGCTGGGCACGCTGCGCGACGACGACCGGCTGATCCTGCGCCACGGCGGGCAGGTGGTCATCGACCAGGCGCGGGTCGACCTGCAGCGCGCCTGGCAGGAAACCAGCTACCGCCTGCAGGCGCTGCGGGACAATCCCGAGTGCGCCCAGGAGGAGTACGACAACCTGCTGGATAGCAACGATCCGGGGCTGCACGCCGAACTCAGCTTCGACCCGGCCGAGGATGTCAGTGCGCCCTATGTCAACTCCGGGGCACGGCCGCGGGTCGCCATCCTGCGTGACCAGGGCATCAATGGCCAGGTCGAGATGGCGGCGGCCTTCGACCGCGCCGGCTTCGAGGCTGTGGATATCCACATGACCGACCTCATCGCCGGCCGCCGCACGCTCGCCGACGTCAAGGGCATCGCCGCCTGCGGCGGCTTCTCGTACGGCGATGTGCTAGGCGCCGGCGGCGGCTGGGCCAAGTCCGCGCTGTACAACCCGCGCGCCCGCGCCGAATTCGAGGCTTTCTTTACCCGTACCGACACCTTCGGCCCGGGGATCTGCAACGGCTGCCAGATGTTCTCCACGCTCTGCGAGCTGATTCCCGGCGCCGAACTGTGGCCCCGGTTCGTCCGCAACCGCTCCGAGCAGTTCGAGGCGCGGCTCGCCATGGTGGAGATCCTCGACTCGCCGTCGATCTTCTTCGCCGGCATGGCGGGTTCGCGCCTGCCGATCGCTGTTGCCCATGGCGAGGGCCGCGCCGAGTTCAGCAGCGCCGATGCGGCCGAGCAGTTGCTGGCCACCGGCCTGGTGAGCGCCCGTTTCGTCGACAACTACGGCCGCCCCACGGAGCGTTACCCCTACAACCCCAACGGCTCGCCGGCCGGCATCACCGGCATCAGCAGCCGCGACGGCCGCTTCCTGTCGTTCATGCCGCACCCGGAGCGGGTGTTCCGCACCGTGCAGCACTCCTGGCACCCGGCCGGCTGGGGCGAGGACGGCCCCTGGCTGCGGATGTTCCGCAACGCCCGGGTGTGGGTCGGGTAAGCCGGAGCGCGGCAGCGGCGCTGGAAGGCC
>JAJUFY010000336.1 GCA_029263635.1 Ectothiorhodospiraceae bacterium
ATGTATACCTCGATTTTGTGCCGGAACGAGCGCGCGCTTTGGGGAGGGAGGTCGGGCTGCTGTGGCTAATTGTTGTCGGCGCATCCTATATTTGTTCACGCGTGAATGTAAACAATTCAATTCATGCGAGAACTTGCACTATGATCCGGGCCACATATCCCGCCGGCAGCGGGTCGCGCCCCGCTGAGTTTCGCCCGCCCCATCGAGGTGCCCGGAGATGGCCAGACGCCGCAAGGACAAAGCCCTGCAGACGCGCGAGCGGATTCTCGATGCCGCTATCGAGGTCTTCCACCGGCGCGGCGTGGCCCGGCCCTCGCTGACGGATGTCGCCGAGCTGGCCGGGGTCACGCGTGGCGCCGTTTACGGTCACTTCGAGAACAAGGCCGACCTGTTCTCGGCACTCTGCGACCGCATCCGTCTCCCGGCCGAGACCATCACCGACGCCGACCCCACCGCCTGCCGCGCCGACCCGCTCGGCGAACTGCGCGACTCGTGGATCTTCCTGCTCCGCCAGACGGCTACCAATCCCCAATGGCGGCGTATTCTCGACATCATTTTTCATCGCTGCGAGCTGGTCGAGGAAACCGGTCAGATCCGGGAGCGCATGCAAGCCGGTCACCGCAACGGCCAGGAGCGCCTTGCCGAGCTGCTGCGCAAAGCGGTCAGCAAGGGCCAGCTGCCGGCGGACCTCGATATCGACGCAGCCGTGCCGCTGCTGCATGGCAGCCTGTACGGGGTGCTGATGGCCTGGCTGTTCCAGCCGGAAGCCTATGCGCTGGCCGAGCGGGCCGAGCACTACGTCGACGCCATTCTCGACATGCTGCGGCTGTCGCCATCGCTGCGCCGCGGCGAGCCCGCCTGACGTTCCACGGTTGAACCGGCGCTGCCGGATTCCCATCTGGCCTGCTCGGCAGGTTGCTAGCGGGCCTCCGCCTGCGGAAATGGCAGAAGGATCAAAACGATAGACAAAAGCTATCGCAATGCTCGGATCAATCAATTGGACCCACAGAAGGCCGGTGGCTAACATGGCCTTCGACTTTCGTCGTCAACCCAATGGAGATGCTCATGTCTTTGATCAACACGGAAATCAAGCCTTTCAAGGCGCAGGCGTACAAGAACGGCAAGTGCATCGAAGTCACCGATGCCGACCTGAGGGGCAAGTGGTCCGTGGTAGTGTTCTATCCGGCCGACTTCACCTTCGTCTGCCCGACCGAGCTGGAAGACCTGGCCGACCACTACGAGGAATTCCAGAAGCTGGGCGTCGAAATCTACAGCGTGTCGACCGACACCCACTTCTCGCACAAGGCCTGGCATGACACGTCCCCGGCCATCGGCAAGATCAAGTACACCATGATCGGCGACCCGACCGGCCAGATCACCCGCAACTTCGAGGTGATGCGCGAGGACCAGGGCCTGGCCGACCGCGGCACCTTCGTGATCGACCCGAACGGCATCATCCAGGCTGTCGAGATCACTGCCGAGGGCATCGGCCGTGACGCCAGCGACCTGCTGCGCAAGGTCAAGGCCGCCCAGTACGTTGCCGCCCACCCGGGCGAGGTCTGCCCGGCCAAGTGGAAGGAAGGCGAGAAGACCCTCGCTCCGTCCCTGGATCTGGTCGGCAAGATCTAAGCCCCTGGCCGACTACGGACCCGGCACCGTTCCGGGTCCGTACCGAACCGATGCTGCGCGCCGCCGGCGCGCAGCGGGCTACCCCTCCCCCCTGACTTATTCCCGGAGCCATCGCCATGTTGGATGCCAACCTCAAGAACCAGTTAAAGGGCTATCTCGAAATGGTCACGCAGCCGATCGAACTGGTTGCGTCCCTCGACGATGGCGCCAAGTCGCAGGAGCTCGACGAGCTGCTGCGGGAAATCGCATCCCTGTCGGACAAGATCAGCTACACCCGCCGCGACGACGATGCGCGCAAGCCGTCCTTCGCGATCAACCGCGCCGGCACGGACATCGGCGTACGCTTCGCGGGCATCCCGATGGGGCATGAATTCACCTCGCTGGTGCTCGCCCTGCTGCAGGTCGGCGGCCATCCGTCCAAGACCGACCCGGACGTGATCGAGCAGATCCGCAATCTCGACGGCGAGTACCACTTCGAGACCTATTTCTCGCTGTCCTGCCAGAACTGCCCGGACGTGGTGCAGGCGCTCAACCTGATGAGCGTGCTGAACCCGAAGATCAAGCACGTCTCGATCGACGGCGCACTGTTCCAGGACGAAGTCGAGGAACGCGGCATCATGGCGGTGCCGACCGTGCTGCTGAACGGCAAGCCGTTCGCGCAGGGCCGCATGAGCCTTGAAGAGATCGTCGCCAAGCTCGACTCCAGCGCCGCCGAGCGCGAGGCCGAGAAGCTCAAGGGCAAGGGCGTGTTCGACGTGCTGGTCATCGGCGGCGGCCCCGCCGGCGCCTCGGCCGCGATCTATGCCGCGCGCAAGGGCATCCGCACCGGCCTGGTGGCCGAGCGCTTCGGTGGTCAGGTGCTCGACACCATGGCCATCGAGAACTTCATCTCCGTGCCCTACACCGAAGGCCCGAAGCTGGGCGCGGCGCTGGAAGAGCACGTCAAGCAGTACGACGTCGACGTCATGAACCTGCAGCGCGCGGCGCGGCTGATCCC
>JAJUFY010000193.1 GCA_029263635.1 Ectothiorhodospiraceae bacterium
AGGACACGATACGCAGCGTGCAGCAGGCCCTGAACGACCAGGGGCAGCAGCTGCGGGTCGACGGCATCTGGGGCGAGAAAACCCACCAGGCGCTGATGCAGTTCCAGCGGGACAACCAGCTCAGCGCGTCCGGCCAGCTCGATATCGATACGCTCGCCGCGCTGGAGCTGGAGGACTACCAGCAGACGGCGTCCAGCCAGTAAGCTGGCCGCTGTTTCGCCTTACGGCGCGGTACCACCGCGCCGTTTTGCATCCGGGCGGCAACCGAAAATCCGGCATGCGGCCCCGCCACACCTGCGGGCTCGCCGTTGCCTGTCCAGCCTCCGCCATCGCGCTCAACAGGCTGGCCTGCCTCTGCCGGGACTTGCCGAGATCGCGGCAATGCGGCAGCTTGGGCCGATCCGAGATGAGCGGCAGGAGAAACAATGACAAGGCAACACGATCCCAACTGCATTTTCTGCAAGATCATCGTCGGCGAAGCACCGGCAGCCGTGGTCCACGAGGACGAGCACACCATCGTCTTCATGGACGCCTTCCCGTCGGCGGAAGGGCACGCGCTGGTGGTCAGCAAGGGCCACCACCCGAACGTTCTGGAGCTGCCCCAGGCCGATCTGCAGGCCGCTTCTGCCGTCGCCCAGCGGCTGGCGCGCGCGCAGATGCAGGCCCTTGCGCCGGATGGCGTCATCATCAGCCAGTTCAACGGTGCCGCTGCCGGGCAGACGGTGTTCCACTATCACATCCACGTGGTGCCGCGCTGGCAGGGTCAGGACGTCAACGTCCACGGCCGTGCCCAGGCCGAGCCAGCGGCGCTGCAGGCGATCGCGAACAAGCTGCGCGAGGCGTTCGTCTGAGCCGCCGCCGCGCCTTGCGCGGCGGCACTCTAAGGCGCATCCATGGAACCGGGAGGTGCCGATGGGTCCGAGGCTGGCCTGGATCGTGCCGCTGCTTGCCGTCCTGCTCGGCAGCACGCCGGCCTTTGCCGCCCTGCGCTGCGGCAACCGGCTGGTGTCGGAGGGCGAGCGGGCCTACATGCTGCTGGCAGTCTGCGGCGAGCCCGGTTACCGGCAGCGGCTAGCCGGCGTCTACCTGCCCGGCCTCGGCCTTCTCACCGACGAGGAGCGCTGGTACTACAACTTCGGCCCGCACCAGCTGATCCGCGTTGTCAGGATCCGCCAGGGCCGGATCGCCGCCATCGACACCGCCGGCTATGGCTTCCGCCCCTCGGTGCGCGGCGACTGCCCGCCACAGCGGCTCGCCGTCGGCATGAATCTGCTCGAGCTGCTGGCCCGTTGCGGGGAGCCGGCCTACAAGGACTTGCGCCTGCAGGTGCGGCCGCCGTACCCGCCGGAGCACGGAGCCTACGACGTCGTGCCTGTCGAAGAGTGGGTCTACACCTTCGGTCCTACCGGACTGACCCGCATCCTCACCATCGTCGAGGGCACGGTCCGGCGGGTGGAAACCGGCGGCCGCCCATGACGGGCCGGGTGTTCACAGGTCGTTCGTCGGCACGGCTCCAAACCACGAGAGGGCCTTCCCCTACCCCTCTCCCGCTTGCGAGAGAGGGGAAAAGCCGCCGCCCCGGCGGCATCACAGACATGGGCCATTTGGAGCAGAATATCTGTTAGCCGCGCGGCCGCTCCGATCCCGCGGCCTCCGCCACCTGCCCCTGCGGGGTCAGCAGATACCACTCGGCGCCGAAGCCGGTGAAGTCCTGGCCCACGATATCGCCTGGCTTCTGGTCCTTGATGAAGTAGTACAGCGGCCAGCCGTTGTACGTGACCTGCTGCGTGCCGTCGTCTCGCTCGATGGTTCCGAGCAGTTGTTGGTCGACGCCCTCACCGGCCTGCGGTTCGCCCTGCGAGATGACCGGCGGCCAGGCCTGAGCGCAAGCGTCGTAGCAAGTGGTTTTGTTCTTGCTGTCCGCCTTGAACATGTAGACGCTGCGGCCTTCGCCATCGGTCAGATAGCTGCCGACCGGCTCTTTCTCATCAACCTTGATAGTTGCCGCGCCTTGCTGGGCCAGACTCGCGGTACTGACCAGCAGTGCCGCCGCTCCGATAAGCATGATTCCTGGTTTCATTGCTCCGCCTCCTTGCTTGCTGTCGAGCGACAGTCAACTGCTAATCGTGGCGGATCCCTTTTAAATCAAATAGCCTCAGCGTCCACGCCCGCCGCCTGCGGCACCGTAGCCGGTAAGCTCCATATAGCCGACGCCCTGCGCCGACCCACCGCCCAGCCGTCCGCTGACGTCCACCGCGCCTTCCCAGTAGCGCACGGACAGATCCAGCTCCTGATCCGCCGTGGCGGCGGCGATATCCAGCTCGGCCGCCAGTGCCGGAATTCGCAACCGCCAGCGCACCGGATAACGCGTCCCCGTGTGGGGGCTGGTCCAATGGGAAACCGGTTCGAGCCTGAAGTCGGCGCCGGCGAGCGACTGCGGCGCCCCGTTGGCCGGCACATAGCTGCCGGCGCTGTAGCCCACGACGGTGCCGGCGACATCGCGCAGCCGGTAGGCCATCAGCTCGCTGCCGTCGGTAAACTGCAGCGCGAACCAATCCCAGCCCTGCACCTCTTCCGACAGCACGCTGGTGCTCCATTCGCGGTCCAGCCAGGCGCTGCCGGTGACCTGCAGCCGTTCATCGCCGATCCTCAGCTCGCCGGCCGCCACCAACCGGGTGTAGGAGTAGTAGTACGAGGCATTGCCCGGCTCCGGGCCCTTGCGGCTCAGGCCCTGCTCGCCTTGCAGCACCGGCGGCTTGCGGGCCTCCAACTGCAGCCGCAGGCCGATGTCGCCCTCCGCCGCCAGCAGCTGCCAGGGAAACGGATCGCCGACCGCGGCCAGCTGCCAGTCGTCCAGCCAGGCCCGGAACGGCTCGGCCTCGGCCCCGGCGAGGCCCGGCGCGCCGCGGCTGAAGCGCTCGAAGGCGTAGATCCGGTTGCTGGCCACATCGGTCACGGTCAGATGCGCCATCCAGGCCTGCCTGCTGCCCCACTCGGACTCGCCGGGACGCGGCTGGGGGCTCAGCGCGAAGCGGAACAGGGTGAACTGGAAACCGAACCGGCGGCCGTCGGCGGCATACAGATTGCCGGTCAGGTACCACCACTCGCTGCGGTAGTCGGGATGCGCACCGTGGTCGGCCGGAAATCGGAACGGCCGCACCGTCTCGGCGCGCGCAAAGCCTTCCGCGTCGCCGCCCAGCAGGCCCTGCAACGAGAAGCCGTCGGGGTTCTGCACGGCCGGCCGCGGCCACAGTGTCCAGACCAGGCCGGCGAGCACGAGCAGGAGTGCGGCAAAGGCGAGATAGCGCGTCATGGCTCCTCTCGTAGCGCCTGGGCCGGCTGTTCCCGGGCGCTGCGCCAGGCCGGATAGAGTGCCGCCACCAGCGCCGCGGCCACGGCCAGCAGCACGCCCTCCACCAGGCTGGCGAAAGGGATCTGGAAGGCCATGCTCCAGCCGAAGGCGCGCCGCAGGATGACGTGTACCAGCAGGCTGCTCAGCAGAATCCCCAGCGGCAGCGCGCACAGGCCTGCCGTTAGCCCCAGCAGGCCGCTCTGGGTGACGGTCAGCCCGGCCGACTGCGCCGGCGTGAAACCGATGGCTCGCAGCACCGCGGTTTCCCGCGCCCGCTCCAGCTGCAAGGCCGCGAGCGCGGCGAGCACCCCGGCGAAAGCCACCACGCCGGCCAGCAGCCGCAGCACATTGGTGATCGCGAATGTCTGGTCGAAGATCGCCAGGCTGCGAGCCTTGAGGGCCTGCTGGCTCTGCAGCCGGATAGCCGGCGCCTCGGCCAGCAGCGGCTGCAAGGCGGCGATCAGGGCGTCCGCCGGCACGCCGGCCGCGGCATACACGCCGACTCCGGTGAGCGGACTGTCGCCGAACCAGCGCCGCAGGGTATCGGCGTGCAGGGTGACGACACCCTGGTCGGAACCGTAGTCACGGTAGATACCGACCACGGGGAAGTCGCGCTCGCCCTCCCGGGTCGGCAACGGCAGGGCGTCGCCGACCTCGAGCCCGCGCCGGTAGGCGAATGGCTCGCTGACCAGCACCCCGCCCTGCCGGAAGCCGGCATACGCCGCCGCCGGCTCGCCCGCCAGCAGCTCGAAGCCGGCCCAGCCGCGCGGTTCCAGGGTCAGCGCCCATAGCTGCAATGGCCCGCTGGCGGTCGGCAGCTGCAACCGGCGGCTGGTGCTCAGCTCGGCCACGTCCGGCAGCCGGGCGATGTCCGCCAGCAGGGCCGGCGTCAACGGCGAGGCCACGGCGGTATCGGTGCTCAGGTACACATCGGCCCGCAGGGTGTGCTCCAGCCAGCCGCTGACGCTGGCCCGGAAGGACTGGATCATGATGCCGATGCCGACCACCGCCGCTACCGCCACGGCCAGCGCCGTTACCGCCACCCCGGTACGGCTGAGCGAGGCCGCAGCGCCACGGGCGGCCAGCCGGCCGACGCTGCCGGACAGGATTCCCAGCGGCCACAGCGCCAGCCGCAGCGCCGCAGCGCTCAGCGCCGGCACCCACAGCGCCGCGCCCAGCACTACCGCGAACAAGCCGACGAAACCGGCCACCAGGCCGTCGCTGACGGCGAACACGCAGCCGCCGGTGCCGGCCAGGGCCAGACCCAGCCAGATGGCGCGGATCAGCCAGCTTCGGCTGCCGGCCTCGAGGGACGCCCGGTCCAGCATCTGCCGCGGCGGCAGTGCCGCCGCTTCGCGGGCCGGCAGCCAGGCTGCCAGCACGGCGCCCAGCACACCGAGCAGCGCCGCCTTCGCCAGCGAGCCCGGGGCGACGACC
>JAJUFY010000460.1 GCA_029263635.1 Ectothiorhodospiraceae bacterium
CTGGCGCCGGCGCTGGCTCAACAGTCGCGGGCACAGTGCCGGCGCCCAGCTCGAGCTGTCGGAACTGCGGCAGACCATCCAGTCGCAGTACCGCATCCCGCTCTCCAGCCCGGTCGACGACGTGCTGGAATTCCAGCTCGGTCTGCAGGATGAGGAATTCCAGGATACCGACAGCCGGCGTTTCACCCTGGCCGCGCAGCGCCAGACGCGGCTCGACAGCGGCTGGCGGCGGGTGCTGTCGCTGCGCTGGGAATACTCCGATTTCCGGGTCGGCGACGACGAGGAAATCACCAAGCTGCTGCTGCCCGGCTTGAGCTTCACGCGTTCGCGGAGCAACGGCGGCGTCGACCCCACCCGGGGCGACCGGCTGCTGTTCAGCACCGAAGCGACCCACCCGGTGCTCGGCTCCGACATCGAGCTGCAGCACGTGCGCGTCGGCGGCCGCTGGCTGCGCAGTCTCAGCCGCGTCCACCGGTTCACCCTGCGGGTCGACGCCGGCGCCCTGGCGACCTCCGATTTCGACGAGGTGCCGCCCTCGCTGCGCTTCTTCGCCGGCGGCGACCAGAGCGTGCGCGGCTATGCCTACAACAGCCTCGGTCCGCGCAATGCCGAAGGCGACATCATCGGCGGTCGCTACCTGCTGACCGGCAGCGTCGAATACGGCTGGCATTTCCGCGACAGCTGGCGGCTGGCGCTGTTCGTCGATGCCGGCAATGCCCTGGATTCGTTCGCCGACGACTACAAGGTCGGTGCCGGCTTCGGTATCCACTGGATCTCGCCGGTGGGGCCGGTGCGGTTCGACTTCGCCTGGGGGGTGAGCGAGGACGACCTGCCGTTCCGCCTGCATGTCTCGCTGGGGCCGCAACTATGAGTCGTGCGTTGGCGGCGCTGCTGAGCGTCGGGCTGACATTGCTGCTCCTGCTGCTGGGGACGGCCGGCTGGCTGCTGCTGACCACGCCAGGCGCCCGCTGGCTGGCGGAATGGGCGGTCGAGCTGGAGCCGAACCTGGCCCTCACGGTCGAGAGCGGCACCATCGTCGGCGGACTCGAGATCTCCGGCCTTCGCTGGCATAACGACAGCGCAGCGGTAACGGCGTCCCGGGCCACCCTGGAATGGACCCCCGGCTGCCTGCTGTCGGCGGCGCTCTGTCTCGATCGCATTGCGCTCAGCGGCCTGCGCCTGGAAGTGCGGCAGCCGGAAGACGCTGCAGCGGAGCCGCCAGCGCAGCCTGTCGACAAGATCCGCCTGCCGCTGGCCATCCGGCTGCAGCTGCTGCAGCTGACCGATGCGCAGCTGCTGCTGCCCGGCACCGAACTGACCATCGGTCGCCTGCAGGCCAGCGGCGGCTTCGCCAACAGCACCCTGAGCCTGCAGTGGCTGCGTGCCGAGGGCCTGGATGTCGTCGTCACACCGGCCGGGCCGGAGCCCGACAGGGCGGCGGCCGGTGGCCCGCTGGCGCTGCCGGCTGTGGAGCTGCCGCTGGACCTGGTCCTGCAGAACCTGCTGCTGGAAAACGCCAACGTGGTGGTCGACGAGCAGCGGCTGGCGGTGCGTCAGCTGGCCCTCTCGGCGGCGCTGCGCGGCAGCCGGCTCGACCTGGAGCGGC
>JAJUFY010000078.1 GCA_029263635.1 Ectothiorhodospiraceae bacterium
GGCGGCGACGGCGACGGCCGCCGCCAGCGAGCCGGCCATCAGCCAGAACAACAGCCCGATGACACCGCCGGTAACGGCCGCCCCCACGAGCCGCCCCAGCAGCCTGCCGAGCAGGCCGCTGATGACGAAGAAGGCGAACAGCAGATACGGCAGCGGACTCTCGGACGGCTGGTCGGCCTTGCCCGCCGGCGCCGGCAGCGGCTCGCCCTCGATCACGCGCATCAGCCGGTCGACACCGGCGCGGATGCCACCGACGAAGTCGCCGGCCCGAAAGTACGGGACGATCACGTCATCCACTATCCGCTTGGCGATAGCATCCGGCACCACCCCTTCCAGGCCGTAGCCGACCTCGATGCGCAGCGCGCGGTCGTTCTTGGCGATCAGCAGCAGGATGCCGTCGTCCACGCCCCTGCGCCCGAGCTGCCAGGCATCGACCACCCGGATCGAGTACTGCTCGATGGTCTCCGGTGCCGTGGTCGGCACCAGCAGCACGGCGATCTGCACCCCTTTCCGCTGCTCGAAGGCGGCCAGCTGCTGCTCGAGGGCCTGCCGCTCGGCAGCCGGCAGGGTATTGGTGAGGTCGGTGACGCGTGCCTGGAGCGGCGGCACCGGCACCTCGGCCCGGGCTGCCGGAAGCAGCAGCGCCAGGGCGAGCAGCGCCGTCCAGCAGAGCCGCAAGGCGGCGTTCATGATCGGCACGCTACTGGCCCTGCGGCTGGCCGTCGGCGCCCTGCCGGGACGTGCCGAAATCGACGGCAGGCGGTGTCGCCAGCGCCCGTTCGTTCTCGACCGTGAAGCTCGGCTTGGTGTCGTAGCCGAACAGCATGGCGGTGAGGTTGGTGGGGAAACGGCGCACCGTGAGGTTGTAGTCCTGCACGGCCTTGATATAGCGGTTGCGCGCCACCGCGATGCGGTTCTCGGTGCCTTCCAGCTGCGCCTGCAGGTCGCGGAAGCTGGCGTCCGCCTTGAGCTGCGGATAGTTCTCCGCCACCACCAGCAGGCGCGACAGGGCCGAGCTCATCTCGCCCTGCGCCTGGCTGAAGCGCTGGAAAGCCTGCGGGTCCTCCAGCAGCTCCGGCGAGGCCTGCACGCTGCCGACCCGGGCGCGCGCCTCGGTGACCTCGGTCAGCACCTCGCGCTCGTGCGCGGCATAGCCTTTCACCACGTTCACCAGGTTCGGCACCAGATCGGCACGCCGCTGGTACTGGTTCAGCACTTCCGCCCAGGCGGCGGTCACCGCCTCGTCGGTGGTCTGCAGCTGGTTGTAGCCGCAGCCGCTCAGCATCAGGGCCAGGAGCATGAGCAGGATGACAGCGCTGTAGCGTTTGTTCATGAGAGCCTCTGATCCAGGTCGAAGAGCAATGATGGGGGTATTGTAGGGGCTGGCCGCGGCCGGCAAAGCCGGCCGTTCAGCCAGCGCCCCGCGGCAGATAACCCGCAAGATAGACGGCCAGCCCCGGGCCCCCCCGCAGCACCGCGGCCCGAAAAGCGTCGCCGAGCGGCCTTTTGCTGAGCGTTTCCGGATCGACCGCCACATAGACCGTCTCTGCCGTCGCCGTTACGGCCTCGCTGCCGGCAAGGCGGAATTCCGTCATCAGCGTGAACGACGTGTTGCCGAGGTGGGTGGCATAGACCGACAGTTCCAGCACCTGGTCGAAACGCGCGGGCGCGCGCCACTGCAGGGTCTGCTTCACCACCTGGTAATCGAACTCGCCGCCGGCCAGCTGCTGCTCCAGGCCGATGGCTCTGAGAAAGGCGGTGGAGGCAAGATCCACGTACTCGCCGTAGCGGGCGTTGAAGACGACCTTCTGCGCGTCGCATTCGCTGTAACGGACCCGCAGGTAGTAACGAAAATGCTCTGACATTGCTGATATCGCTGCTGCGTTGTGGCTCCGGCCACGTCGATGATGGACCGGCGCGGCGATACCCGCAATTCCGCATGCGTCGACCGCACACCTCGTCCCGCCTCCCTGCTAGGATGCTGGCATCCTAGATCCAGCGGTAACCACACCGTGAGCAACGCCGACATCCAGCCTGCCTCTGCAACCCGCCAGCCCAGCTATTTCCCGCTGCTGTTCGCCAGCCTGATCTGTGTCGGCATCGGCCAGACCCTGATCTTCGCCGTGCTGCCGCCGGCCGCCCGCAGCCTGGGGCTGACCGAGGTGCAGGTCGGCAGCATCTTCACCGTCTCGGCGGTGCTGTGGATGCTGATGAGCCCGTTCTGGGGCCGGCGCAGCGACGTGGTCGGCCGCCGGCCGCTGATCCTGCTGGGGCTGGGCGGCTATGCCGCGTCCATGATCGCCTTCGCGATCGGCCTGCACATCAGCCTCGCCGGCCGGCTGTCGCTGCTCGCCGCGTTCGTCACGCTGATGGCCGCCCGCTCGCTGTTCGGGCTGTTCGGCTCCGCCGCCATGCCGGCGGCGCAGGCTTATGTCGCCGACCACACCGCGCCGCACCAGCGCGCCGGCCGTCTGGCGCAGCTGGGCGCCGCCTTCGCGCTGGGCACCATCGTCGGCCCTGTGGTGGTCGCCGTCCTGCTCGAGTTCGGCCTGGTGGCGCCCTTCTACGCGGCCGGACTGCTGGGCGCGCTCAGCGTCGCGGCGATCGCCCTCTGGTTGCCGCACACCCGCCCCGTGTGTCGCCAGCAGGCAGCGGTCCGGCGGCTGAGCCCGCTGGATCGCCGGGCGCTGCCGTTTCTGCTGGTGGCCGTGGGCCAGGAGCTGACGCAGTCCATCGCCCTGCTGGCGGCCGGCTTCTACGCCATGGACGTACTCGCCATGGCCGCTGCCGAGAGCGCGCAGGCGGTCGGCGTCATGCTGATGGGGGAAGCAGCGGCGATGCTGGTCACCCAGCTGGTGGTGATCCGGCTGCTGCAACCCTCGCCGCGAACCATGATTGCCGCCGGCGCCGCTCTTGCCGCAGCCAGCTTCGCCGCCATCGTCGCCAGCCGCAGCTATCTGCCGATGTTCGCCGCCATGACCCTGCTCGGCGTGGCCTTCGGCCTGCTGCGGCCCGGCATGATGGCCGGCGCCTCGCTGGCGGTAGGGGTGGACGAGCAGGGCGGCGTGGCCGGGCTGATGAACGCCACCGGCGGCCTGGCCGTCACCATCGCGCCCTTCGTCGGCATGTCGCTGTACCAGTTCCTGCCGCAGGCGCCCTATCTGCTGAGCCTGGGCCTGGCGCTCGCCATGCTGGCGGCGGTGTTCGCGCATCCGCGGCTGCGCGCCGCCGACGGCCGCAGCGAGGCGCAGACCACGGCTTCGTGAGGCGCCTGCAGCCTTACTCGGCGGCCAGGTTGCCGGCGATGTAGCTGGACAGCTGGTTGATGGTGCGCTGGTGCTGGCTGACCACCGACTTCACCATGTCGCCGATGGTGACGATGCCGATCAGCCGGCCGCCGTCGACCACCGGCAGATGGCGGAAGCGGTTCTCGGTCATCAGATTCATCACCTCTTCCACCGTGTTGTCGAGGCCGATGGTGCGCGGATTGGGCGTCATCAGCTGGGATACCTTGACGTCGCGCGATACCAGCCCCCTCAGCACGACCTTGCGCGCATAATCCCGCTCGCTGAAGATCCCGACCAGCCGGTCGCTCTCCATGACCACCACCGCGCCGATGTCGTGCTCGGCCATCACCGCCAGGGCGTCATAGACTGTCGCGTCCGGCGATACCGAATGCACGGCAGCGCCCTTGCGCTCGAGAACCTGCCTTATCGTCTCCATCGCATGGGTCCCTCCAGGTCCAATGTGACGGCCGTACCGCAATCCCGGCTCCACCCGGAAGCATAGCCTGTTCTGCTGCGGCAGAATGCGCTCCGGAACATGGCCATGCCGCCCGCGGGGCGCCCTGTCCATTCCAACGGACGGCGTCACATGTTGGAATGTGCGCCCTGATCGGGTCCATTTCCATGCCATCGGTAACAACGATGACCAAGACACCAGAACAGATTGCCGCCGACACCGGCGCCGAACTGGCGCGCGATGTCGAACTGGCAGGTTTCACCACCCTGCGGGTGGGCGGCAAGGTTCCAGTGATGTTCACCTGCCGGTCCACCGAGGCTCTGGTGGCCTGCGTACGGGCACTGGACGCCGCAGGCCGCGAGACGCTGCTCCTGGCCGGAGGGTCCAATCTGCTCGTTGCCGACGGCGTGCTCGACCTGGCCGTGGTGCGGATCGCGACGGACGGCATGTCCATCGCGCGCGACGGACGGCAGGCCATCGTTCGGGTGGAGGCCGGCGCAGTGTGGGACGATGTCGTCGCCCGGACCGTGGAGGCCGGCCTCGGCGGGCTGGAGTGCCTGTCCGGCATTCCCGGCAGCGCCGGCGCGACCCCGGTGCAGAACGTCGGCGCCTTCGGTGTCGAGATCGCCTCGCTGCTGCGCCGCGTCCGGCTGCTGGATCGGCGCAGCGGAGAGATCCGCTGGGTAGCACCGGCGGAACTGGCGCTGGGCTACCGGACCAGCTGCCTGAAGCACTCCGATCGCGCCGTCGTGCTCGCCGTGGAACTGGGCCTGACCACCGACGGCCTGTCGGCGCCGCTGCGCTACCGGGAGCTGAACGCCCGCCTCGGCGCCGGGACCGGCGAGCGCCGCAATGCCGCCGAAGTGCGCCAGGCGGTGCTGGCCCTGCGATCGGCAAAGGCCATGGTCCTCGACGAGGCCGATCACGATACCTGGAGCGCCGGCTCGTTCTTCACCAATCCGGTGGTGGACGACCGCACGCTGGCGCGGATCAGGGCCGCGGTCGCCGCGCGGTTCGGCGACGATGCGGCGATGCCGGCCTTCCCGGAGCCGGGCGGCACCAAGCTGTCTGCAGCCTGGCTGATCGAGCGCGCCGGCTTCGGCAAGGGCTACCCGGGGCCGCACGCTCCCGTCCGCCTGTCGACCAGGCACACGCTGGCCCTGACCAACCGCGGCAGCGGCAGCGCCGCCGACCTGGTCGCACTGGCCCGTGAAGTCCGCGCCGGCGTCGAAGCGGCATTCGGTGTTAGGCTGCACCCGGAGCCCGTCCTGGTCGGCTGCGAGCTCTGACGGCACACCCCGGCTTTCGTCGCTGCCGGCCCGCAGGCCGTGCAGACCGACTCCAGTCGACCGGCAGCAATCCGCTACTTCTTCCCTGCTCTCTTTGTTTCCGAGGTGATTCGTGGGCGCGCTTTTGGTGGTCGTTTTTTGTGTCGGTGCCGGCATGGTCACGGCGCGGGTGCCGCATCCGGTCGGGCTGGGGGCCGCGTTCAACTGGTGGGTGGTCTACATCGCGCTGCCGGCGCTGGTGCTGGGCCAGATCACGCAGCTCGACCCCTCGGCACCGCTGCTGCTGCCGGGAGTCAGCCTGTGGCTGGTGTTCTTCGGCAGCTGGCTGGCCATGGCGCTGGCCGGCCGCATGCTGGGGTGGTCGCGCGGCAAGATCGGCGCCCTGGTACTGACTGCCGGCTTCGGCAATACCGCCTTCGTAGGCTATCCGCTGATCGAGGCCCTGCACGGCACCGAGGCGCTGGGCATCGCGGTGATTGCCGACCAGTTCGGCTCCTTCCTGATGATTTCCACCCTAGGCCTGGTGGCGGCTTCGGTGTACTCCGGACAGCGTGTAAAGGTCCTGGTCATCCTGCGCCGGATCCTGCTGTTCCCGGCCTTTTGGGCGCTGCTGATCGGTCTGGCGCTGCGCGCCTCCGGCGTGACCCCGGCCCTCCTGCTGGAACTGTGTCAGCGGCTGGGCGTTACGCTGACGCCGCTGGCGCTGTTTTCGGTCGGCCTGCAGCTGCGGCTGCGCAGCCTGGGCGCTGACGCCACTGCGCTGCTGCTTGGGCTGGGCTGGAAACTCCTGGCCGCGCCGCTGGTGGTCGCGCTGTTCCTCTGGCTGAATTCCGCCGACAGCCTGACCGCCACCGTCGTCGTGCTGCAGGCGGCAATGGCGCCCATGGTCACCGCAGGAATTTTCGCCCAGCAGTACGATCTGGCCCCCACGCTTGCCAGCCGCATGGTGGGACTGGGGCTGGTGCTGTCGCTGCTGACCGTTCCGCTGCTGAGCTATGGCCTGGGATGGCTGCTCTGACGGCGCTATTCCAGGCTACGGATCGCTTCTCCGGTCATTGCCAGGAGGCAGCCGACAACGCAGTTTCGGGCCAACCAAGTTCCACAGGTTGGCGCTCCGTCAGCGCGAGATCGCCACGACCGCAACGCGGCGCATGCGGCCTGCGGACACAGGTGCTTTAGAGGGTCGGCTCGATGCGCGAGCTGGCAGCGGGCGCAACCGCGGCCGGCCTGGCGCCGGCGTTGCGGACCACCCAGCCGCTGCTGCGGCAGCGGGCCAGGAAGCCCTCGACCGCCTGCCGGCGGAGCCACGGCCGCCAGGGGACAAGGCCGGCGGCGCGCAGCTGAGCGGCGGCGTCCTCGCTGGGGACGGCATGCACATGCAGCGTCTGGCGATCCTGCTCCCAGCGCAGGTGGCTGATCCGGAGCCGGCGCGGCTCGCCGTCGACGGCCAGCTCCAGCAGGTTGTCCGGCGCCAGCACCGCTGCCGGCAGCGTCAATGGCTGTTCCAGCACGACTCCCCGCAACCGCTTCCAGAGCTTGGTATAGGGTTCGTCGGGATCGCGCAGGAATTCGATGACGACGATGGTGTTCAGGTCTTGCATCGGCTGAAGGCCAGGTTCAGATGAATCCGGCCAGCATGCCGGGTCAGCCCGCGCGATTCTGCCGACAGCGTCAAGATGGCCGGTTTTGCTTCGTCGGGCTGTCGGCCGGCAGCAGCTCGCCCCCGCCCCGCTTGTGCCATTCGAGCACCAGGTTGGCGATCAGTTTCTCGATACGGGCGGCGGTCGACTCGTCGGCGGCCGGGCCGGTCATCACCAGCTGGGCGCCGACCGTTGCCACATACAGCAGTAACGAGAGATCGCGGGCGCCGCTGGGATCGTCGGCGATCTGCTCCAGCGTCTGCTGATTCTGGGCAATGCGGGCGCGGTCCACTTCGGCCACCACTTCTGCGGCGAAGGCGTCGCGGCGCGCCAGGTCGCGCACGGCGAGCTCGACCCGCATGCGGCGCAGGTGCCTGCCGGTCTCGCTGAGCAGCATGCCGAGGATGCGGTGCAGCTCGGCCTCGACGTCGCCGCCCTGCGGGCGCCAGTTCGAAAGTTCCCGCAGTCGCCGCTCCCGCCAGCGCTCGAGAAAGCTGGTGATCAGGTCCTGGTGGTCCTTGAAGTGCCAATAGAAACTGCCGCGGGTAACCCCAAGCTTTTTCGCGAGCATGAGCA
This sequence comes from Ectothiorhodospiraceae bacterium, assembly GCA_029263635.1. Classification (GTDB taxonomy): domain Bacteria; phylum Pseudomonadota; class Gammaproteobacteria; order Nitrococcales; family AK92; genus JAAYIK01. Next base: position 7,247 of record JAJUFY010000078.1, read on the forward strand.
CCCGCACATTATCGAAGCCGCCCTCCACGATGGCAGCCTGCGCGGCATCCAGCCAAGCATCGCGGCTGAGCTGTTCCTTTTCAGGCAGCTTGCGGCGACGGCCGGCGGCGGAATCGGTCATGGTGAATGGGCCCTCTGAGTTGACGACGGCGCGGAACATGCACTAGTGTTTGTGACGCCCATACACAAGTGTACTGCCTCGTTGCCGATCTGTCTTGCCGTATCCGGCGGCATGGCGGGGCGACAGGGTCAGGACGCCTGCACGGGGCGCGCTGCCAGACACAGCCGGCACACTCGCGCGGGCTGCGCGTACACAGACGCAGGCCGCTAACGTTTTCATTGAGTCAGTAGGAGACCACATGAGCAACGCCCACTACGAGTTGCACGGCAGGGTGGCCGTGATCCGCCTGGACAACCCGCCGGTCAACGGCCTCGGCTACGAACTGCGCCGCGGCATCGTTGACGGCATCAAGCGGGCCGAGGCGGATGACGCCGTCAAGGCCATCGTTCTGATCGGCTCCGACAAGGCGTTCTCCGGAGGTGCGGATATCCGCGAGTTCAATACGCCGAAGATGCTGGCCGAACCGAATCTGCACACCGTCATCAACTATGTCGAGAGCTGCAACAAGCCCGTCATCGCTGCCATCGGCGGCACCGCGCTGGGCGGCGGCCTCGAACTGGCCATGGGCTGTCATTTCCGCATCGCTGCACCGACTGCCAAGGTCGGCCTGCCGGAGGTCCAGCTCGGCCTGCTGCCGGGCGCCGGCGGCACCCAGCGGCTGCCGCGTCTGGTCGGCCTCGAGCCGGCGCTGAACCTGATCGTGTCCGGCAAGAGCGTGCCGGCCGGCATGTTCATGGGCACCCAGCTGTTCGATGAATTCGCCCAGGGCGACCTGCTGCAGGACGCGCTCGCCTTTGCCGGGAAGGTGATCGACGAGCAGCGGCCGCTTAAGCGCGCCCGCGACCTCAAGATCGAGCATCCGAAGGCCGAGGCCTTCTTCCTGTGGGCGCGCACCGGTATCGGCCAGATGGCCAAGAACTATCCGGCCCCGCTGAAGTGCGTGGACGCGGTCGAGGCGGCCGTCAACAAGCCCTTCGACGAGGGCCTGCGGGTCGAGCGCCAGATCTTCGCGGAACTGATGATGACCGAGGAATCGGCGGCGCTGCGCCACGCCTTCTTCGCCGACCGCGCCACCTCCAAGATTCCGGATGTGCCGGAAGACACGCCGGTCCGCGAGATCGGCAAGGTCGGCGTGATCGGCGCCGGCACCATGGGCAGTGGCATCGCCATCAACTTCCTCAACGCCGGCATCCCCACCGTCATCCTGGAGATGAAGCAGGAAGCGCTGGACCGCGGCGTGGCGCACATCAAGGCGACGTTCAATAACACCTTGATCACGATCACCGATCCGGACGGGAA